>JBPBQU010000390.1:0-6825 GCA_050955085.1 Janthinobacterium lividum
GAGCTCGATGCCGGCCTGGGCCGACTCGCCGCCGCGGAGTTCGCTGAACGCCGCCGGTTGGCCAGCACCGTCGGCGGGTTGACCCAACGCCCCCTGGAGGAGGTGCTCAGCACGCTGGCCGACGCAGCAGCCGCCGCGGACGACGACACCCGCTCGCAGGCGCTGGACGCCGCCGCGCAGGCCACGGCCCAGCTCTCGCGTCGCTTCCGTGAGCTCACCCGGGGGGTGCACCCCGTCGCGCTGCGCGAATCGGGCGCGTCCTCGGCGCTGGCGGACGTCGCGGACTCGTTGGGTCTGCACCTCTCGGTCGTGCAGGACGTCCGACGTGGCGGCTGGGAGGTGGAGACGGGGTTGTTCTGGGCGGTGGCCGCCGCGCTGCAGGTCATCGCGGACTGGCCCGAGGTCAGCTCTCTCGTGGCGCGCTGGAACGTGTCGGGCACCCGTCGCACCTGCGATCTGCTCGTCGAGTGCGCCGAGGTCATCAGCCCCGCGCAGATCGACGCCGTCGACACGGTGCTCGCGGACCACTCCGGCCGCCTCGAAGCGTTCGGCGGGGGATGGTCACTGACCGTCGAGGGGCGCAGTGCGGTGGTGACGTGCGCCCTCCCGGAAGATCTGCGCGCCACCATGACATGACACCCCTCGCCGGGTTCCACCGTGCCGACTCGCCGGGTTCCACCGTGCCGAGGGGCCAGGTGGCTGCTCAGCAGGGGATTGACGCCCGGACCACCGTCCCGTTGGCGACGGAGGACACCACCTCGAGGGTCCCGTACGCCGCGGCGGCCCGTTCGTGCAGAGCGCGGAACGCACCGGGGCGCGACTCGTCGAACCCTGGGCCGGTGTCCGTGACGAGGAGTTCGACCCCGCGATAGGTGGATCGCACCTCTACCCGGATGTCCGATCCAGGGGCGTGTTTGCGGGCGTTCACCACGGCCTCGGAGCAGATGAAGTAGACCACCGCTTCGATCGCCGTGGGGTAGCGACGCCGCTCGAGGTCCCTGGCCAGGACGATGTCGAGCAGCCCCATCCCCTCGCTCGGCAGTTCGTGGCGCAGCGCTGCGGGCAGTCCTCCCTCGACGAGGTGGGTCGGTACCAGACCGGACGCGGTCGCCGAGAGACGTTCCC
Organism: Janthinobacterium lividum; assembly: GCA_050955085.1. Lineage (GTDB taxonomy): Bacteria > Actinomycetota > Actinomycetes > Actinomycetales > Kineococcaceae > Kineococcus. The sequence continues at coordinate 1,126 of JBPBQU010000390.1, forward strand.
CCAGCGACTGGGCCTCCTGGAGCAGTTGCTCTGCTCCCGGGAGCCGCACCCCGGGGGGCAGGTCGGACTGCGAGATCGTGCGTGACAGGTTCAGGCGCATTCCCAGCGCGACGAGGTCCCCCTGCGCGCCGTCGTGGAGGTCTTGTTCCAGCTCCCGGCGGGTGCGGTCCATCACGGCCGCGGTGCGTTGGCGCTGGTCGGTGAGATCGGCATGCGCCCGCACCGTCTCCTGACGGTCCGCGGCGATCTGACGCAGGGCGATGGCCTGGTCGAGCAGCAGGGCGAGGGCGGCCACGACGTTGGCGAGGTCAGGGTGGTTCTCGGTTGCGGCCGGGGGGGTCGTCCGCAGGAACCCGACGGTTCGGTCGTCACTGCCGGGCCGCCGGTCGGAGACCAGGACGTCACGGGCGCCGGGCGGTCCGGGGACGACGTCGACATCGACGTCGCTGGACCACCACTGTTGGCACCTGGGGTCCTCCCGCACCGCGCCGTCCCAGGTCAACAGCTCACAACGGTGAAATCCGTAGGTGGCCGCCACCCGCGCCAGCACCGAGGACACCTCGTGGGCGGAGGGCCGGCGAGCAGCAAGCTGGACGACGTCGTTCAGCAGGGTGTGCAACCGATGCGGGTCCTGCATACCGGCGCTGAACACCGGACCGGGGTCGCGGCCCCTGATCCTGGTCCGCACGTCGACCGGGTCATCGACACCGTCGTCGACCCGACCGTCGGTTCTGTCCCACCACCGGGTGACCACCCGGGTGGCGCGATTGCGCCAACTCGGGTTCACCTCGGATCACCACCAGGGCGTCCGTCCACGCTGCACCTCCGGTCACTGGCTGGGAGCCCACATCTGAGCAGACACCGAACCCGGTGGGCAACGTGGCACCCCGGCATTGCGGGATCGGGCAGCTCTTCTGCCCGATCCGGCGGACCCGTCACCGAGGACACCTTCCCCGGTGGGCAACTCTGCGCGCTCACTCGGGCACTCGGGGTCCAGATGGTTGCCGCGCGTCGGGGGGTTCTGCGGAGATGGTCCGCAGAACCCGGCGTGCGGGTTCACCGGCCCACGACCACCCCCCGGTTCCGGCGCCCTCAGCGCCGCCGGAGTGCGGCCGGTTCAGTTCCAGACTTGGAGGTTCATCGATGGCCAATCTCTCGACCACCACACCGGGGATGACGCGAGCATCCCAGACGATCGACAACACCAAGACGAACATCGACAGAATCAAGACGACCGTCGATGGGGAGGTCAACGGCTTGGTGTGGACCGGGGACGCGGCCACTGGGTACAAAAACGCTTTCCAGCCCTGGGTCGACTCCGTCACCCAGATCATGAGGAGTCTAGAGAACATGTCGAACCTCCTCGTCACCAACCGCGACGTCATCACCCGGAATGAGGCGGCGAACGTCGACACCACTCAGCACATGGGCACCCAGGTCGGCCTCAACCTCTGACCGTCTGCAGTACCCCCCGACCCCATCTATCCCCAGGAGCACGAGATGTCCACCTATTCCCACGATCCGAATGCTTGCTGGGCCGTCGCCGACGCGATGGACGCCTATTCCAAGAACATCGTCGACCAGCTGGAGGCCCAGGCGGCCGCGATCCAAAGCAGCCTCGCGGACTGGCGTGACGACGCCAAGACCGAGTACGAGACCCGCAGGAGGGAATGGGAGAACCTGGCCCAGCAGCTGCCGGGCAAGCTCACTCTTGCCCGCCAGAGTCTCGGCCAGATCCTCGACGCGTACGCGCACACCACCAAGCAGGGCGTCAACGGCTGGGGCAACTACAGCGCTCGCTGAGGTCCCCGGAGGTACCGGGCCACTCGGTGGCCTGGTACCTCCGCCCATCGATTCGAGAGGAGAGCACTGCGGTGGCGTACACACCTCCCAGCACCACAACCGCCACGCAGGTTAGCAAACCTGCTGAAGTCACCTACGAGCAGAAGAACGGCGACGGGTCGCTCGCCACGCCGGGTAATGAAACGTGGACTCCAGACGGCCCCGGTTCCCCGTTCACACCGCCCAAGGTGGCGAAGGTCGAGACGGAGGGCCGAGCACCCGAGAAGGTGAACACCGAGGTGTTGAGGAAGTTCGCGCAGAACATGCGTGACCTCATCGACCCGATGAAGGCCATGAATGTCAGACTCCTCGACGCCCAGGTTCCCGCCGGCGCCTTCCCGCACGCCGTCAAGTTGCGCTACGACGTGGCGGGTTCCGTGCCCGCGTCCGACGCGAACACGTCGAGCGTCGGGGCGACGTGGCACTTCCTGAACACGGCCATCGACAAGATGACGAACATCGCCGAGCAGAGCGAGGCCATGGCCAAGCTGTACGAGCAGACCGAGGATCAGAGCAAGTTGGGCGCCGAGAAGATGCAGGACGCACTGTCGAGCATCGAGTCCTCCGCAACCAGCGCAACCTCTTCCAGCTGAAGATCAGGTTCGCGGTACCTCGGTCGAGGTACCGCGAACTGTCACGTCTCATGAGATTGGACGGCCATGGCCGACGAACCTACCCCTCCTGCCGGTTTTGTGACGAACACGGACGGTAGCGTCACGTCAGACGGCAGTGGCAGTTTTGATGGTGGCCTCGACCAGTACGGTGAGGGCTGGGACTGGAAGAGTGTTGAGGCTGCCATCCTCGGGGGAGCAGCGGTTCCTGCGGCTGCATCAGGGAACTCCAGTACCGGGGGTTATCCCAGTCCGCAGACGATGATGGATACGGCGCAGATCCTCGCCGATGCCCGAAGTTTGATCGGGCAGATCGGGAAGAGTATCCAGGAACAAGTCGATGCGGTCGCCGGAACCAACGGTTCCTGGCGGGGCCCGGCCGCAGATTCCTTCCGTGCGGCGATGAAGCCGTTGGCTCAGGCGTTCACCGGTCATGCCGCGCAGCTCAACGGCGGTGGCGCCGGGCAGCACCCCATACCTGAACAACTGGGCAGTGCGGCCCGCTATCTCGACTGGGCGCAGTCGACGATCCGCAAGATCGACAACTTCTACGCTCAGCAGTCGTTGGCGCTCAACCCGGACGCTGCGATGTCCAACGGGCTGATCCGCATCAACTGGAACGACAAGCTTGTCTCCATGATGGGCGCCGACATGCGCAAGGTTCTCAAGGCGCTGGCGACCGAATATTCACACGGCATATATACCGTGGACCCCACGGTCCCCCCCGTCAACCCGAGTATCTCCACCGGTCTGGACGATCTGACCGATCTTGGCGACGGCGACGGCGACGGCGACGGCGACGGCGACGGCGACGGCGACGGCGACGGCGACGGCGACGGCAGTGGCGATGGCGATGGCGATGGCGACGGCAGTGGCGATGGCGATGGCGATGGCGATGGCGATGGCGACGGCGACGGCGATGGCGATGGCGACGGCGACGAGATCGGCGACGACGTCTATAGGGTAAGACGCAGCGTTTCGCCTGTTCCCGGCCCTGGTTCGGAAGAGCTCCGCGGAAATTTAGACGGTATAGCACGTCTTAAGACGGGCGAGATGGATGGCGGTAGTGGCGGGGCCGAAGGCGACTTACTCTCAACTCCCGACAATTATTCTGCGGAAGAAGGCCCCGCAGCAGTTGACCTGACTCCAGACCGGTCTGCATTGGTCGATCCAATCGGTGAGGTTGGCGACGACGGCGACAGCAATGACGCAAGCTTGCAGTCTTTGGTCAACCCTCAGAAGTTCAATGTAGATGGGTCACGTCCTGAGACCGGGGACCTCACGGGGGAGGTGGTGCCCCGTGCCGGAGAGGATTCCCCGGGAATCCAATCCGATCTGCTGGAAGTCCCCGGAGAGGACCCGGAGTCTTTGGCGATGGCGCCAGCCGATCCGGTGGCTTTCGACGCCTCGGGGGAGCCCGCGCCGCTGTCCTCCCTGAGCTCTGCTCCCCTCGGAGGCCTCGCGGGGCTGGACGGGTCGACCGGATCGGGTCTGACCGGAACGACAAGCGAACCTCAGGCGCTCTCCGATGAAGCGGCTCCGGTTCCCTTCCAGGCCAGTGACCTACCGAGCGGGGTGACCTCTGACCTGGGGGACCTCGGGTCGGCGCAGGACGGGCCGGTTGACTCTCCGCAAGCGTTCGACCCGGCGTCGGCGGGAAGCCTGCCGACGTCATTCGCCAGGCTCATGAATGCTGATCCTGAGTCTTCGACGGACACCGCTGACCTACTCGGAAACGATGCGTCACCGTGGGAGGGCGACGACCTTGCGGCTGCTGAACTCGGCTCGCCCGACGGGATGACGGACCTCACCGACCCTGCCCTTGACGCTCTTCCCAGTGCTCTCCCCGATCTGCAGAGCGCAGATTTCCTTGACGCCCCCGCCGGGCTGAGCGACCCGATGGGAAGCTCACCGGATATCGGCGCTGCGCTCGACGGGCTCAGTGACCCGGCGTCGGGTTCGGGATCGCCTGGGGCAGTGGCGACGTCACCGGCGGCGTTCGGTGCTGCGTTGGATGCTCCTGCTGGTTTGGGTGGCGTCGACGGGTTGGGTCTCCTCGGCGATCCGGTGAGTGCGGATCCCACGTCGTGGGCCGCGCCGTCGTCCGATCCTGGTTCCTTGTCGCCAACGGATCGGGGTATTGCGTCGGGTGGTATGCCGCCGATGTCGCCGATGAGTGGTGGGGGTGCTGCCGGCGGGTCCGCTACGCCGGAGATTTCGGATGCGTCTGGGTTGTTGACTCCTGATGTGACGCCGTGGGCGGGGGAGGTCGCGCCTGGGGAGGGTTCTCTGGATGGTGGTGTGGCGTCGGCTTTGCCGGAGGATTGGGCGTTGGGTGATTCCGGTGCGTCCGGGGATCCGGCGGCGTTCGGTGGTTCGTTGGATGCGCCGGGTTCGTTGGGTGCTGGTGGTGCGGGGTCTGGGTTCGGTGACGCTGGGTTCGGTGATGCTGCGGGTGGTTCGGGTGGGTTGACGTCACCGGCTGCGTTCGGTGCCGCTTTGGATGCGCCTGCCGGTTTGGGTTCGTTGGGCGATCCGGTGAGTGCGGATCCCACGTCGTGGGCGGCGCCGTCGTCCGATCCTGGTTCCTTGTCGCCAACGGATCGGGGTGTCGCGTCGGGTGGTATGCCGCCGATGTCGCCGATGAGTGGTGGGGGTGCTGCCGGCGGGTCCGCTTCGCCGGAGCGTTCGGATGCGTCTGGGTTGTTGACTCCTGATGTGACGCCGTGGGCGGGGGAGGTCGCGCCTGGGGAGGGTTCTCTGGATGGTGGTGTGGCGTCGTCGTTGCCGGAGGATTGGGCGTTGGGTGATTCCGGTGCGTCCGGGGATCCGGCGGTGTTTGGTGGTTCGTTGGATGCGCCGGGTTCGTTGGGTGCTGGTTCCGGGTTCGGTGATGGCGCTGGGTTCGGTGACGCTGGGTTCGGTGATGCTGCGGGTGGTTCGGGTGGGTTGACGTCGCCGGCTGCGTTTGGTGCTGCGTTGGATGCTCCTGCTGGTGCGGGGTCGGGTGAGTTGGCTTCGTGGGGTTCGCCGGGTGTGGGTTTGTCGGGTGGTGATTCCTCGGGTTCTGCTGGTGCTGGTGGGGGGATGCCGCCGATGTCGCCGATGTCTCCGGGTTCGGGTGCTGGGTCGGGTGCGGCGGAGCGTTCGGATGCGTCTGGGTTGTTGACTCCTGATGTGACGCCGTGGGCGGGGGAGGTCGCGCCTGGGGAGGGTTCTCTGGATGGTGGTGTGGCGTCGTCGTTGC
>JBPBQU010000391.1:0-6756 GCA_050955085.1 Janthinobacterium lividum
TTGATGGAGGCCAGCCACTTCACGAACAGCGGCGCGGCTGTCTCCTTCAGGAGGGTTTTGGCCCCCGCACCGTCACCGGACTGCTGAGCGGCGATGACGGACTGGATGGCGGGCAAGGTCTGCTTCTCGATGTCCTGGATGGTGGCGTAGTCACGGAGTTCCGCGTCGTTGACCATGCCCGGATCGGCGAAGATCTTCGACTGCGCGGTGGCGGCCGTGGCGTAGGCGCCGCCGAGGGTGGCGATCCTGGCGATGGCCGTCGACGCCTCCTCGGGGGTGTCGGCGAGGACGACGTCACGCACGGCGATGGCCCGGTCGTGCACGCTCCCGCGGAAATTGATCGCGTAGCGCTGCTTGACACTGTTGACGTCGTTGATGACCGTCAGGCGGTCGTTGATCTGCTCGACGCGCACCACTCCCAGCACGGTGACCAGCACCATGCCCAGGATGACGACGAAGAAGCCGACGCCCAAGCGCTGGGTGATGGACAGGCGCGACAACCGCACGGAAGCCTCCAGAGATCCGAGCCCCGGACAGGAGCCTCGATGCAGGTGCCTTCGACACTGTTCCCCTCGTCCTTGAGGGTGACGCGAGGGTCGCCATCACCCCCCGGCCGGGTGCTCCCGGAATCGCTCCGGAAGTGGAGGTAGAGCGGGAATGGCGGTTGGCCGCTGCTCACCAGGTCCTCACCAGATCGTGCCTCCGGTGTCGAGGGGCCACCGGGTCTCACCCGTTCGGTCTGTTGACCGTTCCCCCGCTGGTTCTGTACCGGAAAAGTCACTCGGCTGGGTCCAGACAACACCTGTGACTCTACGTATCGTTTTAACTACGTAGGGCAACAAACCACTGGGGCTAGGGGAATGATTATGGGAACTGCGAACCGGGACGACACGCGGAGCAGCTTGCGACAAGCTCGCAAGCGCACGAAATTCGGCGTCGGAACCGCCGCCATTGCTTTCCTGGCTGCCGGGTTGGCAGGTCTCGGGACCACCGGCGCGCAGGCCGGCACCGGTTCGACCGCCTTCTCCGCCACGATCCCTGCGGTTCCTGCGGTGACCACCACCCTGATGGACAACGTCCACCAGAACCCCCGTCTGGCCACCCGCGACAACGGCGCCAGCGCCCAACTCGACGGGAAGTCCTACTGGATCTTCGCCGACACGATCCTGAAGAACCCGTTCTGGATGTCCTCCAGTTCCGCCTCGGTCACCAACGACCTCAACGCCGACGACGGCATCGACCTGCTCACCGGTAGTGCGTTCTCCACCACCTCCACCACGGTGGTCGACCTCGTCCCGCACTCCGCCACCGAGAAGGCCTTCGAGACCGCCCACAACAAGTCCCTCACCAACTGCACGTCCGCAACCGACCCCTACTGCGGGGTGACGTTCGCGTACTGGCCGGGCCAGGTCTTCGCCGACACGGTCAACCACCGGATCGTGTTCTCCTACGGCAAGCTCTGTCGCGGCGGTGCCAACGGCACACCCTGCTCGGGGTCCATGGGCAAGAGCATCGGAACCGGTTACGCAGCGATCGACCCGGTGACGAAGAAGGTGACCCGACTCGCGGCCGTGAACCGTTCGAGCCAGGTGCAGAGTGTCGAGGGCACCGACCCGACCCTGCTGTTCGCGCAAGGGGAATCCGTCTACACCGGTCGTAACGTCATCGACGGTGAGCTCTACACCAACGGTGGTTGCAACCCGACGTGCAATACCGCCAAGGTGGCGCTCGACAAGATCACCGATTACACCGCCTACCGTTACTGGGACGGGACGACCTGGAACCCCGACGCGTCGAAGGCAACGCGCACCGGAGCGGTGAACGGGAACGGCGGCCACAGCCTCTTCTACTCCGACGCCTTGCACGCGTGGGTCAACATGTACCTCGAGTACCCGACCAACAAGGTGAAGTACCAGGTCGCGGGACAGCCCATGGGCCCGTTCTCCGCCAGCAAGCTGGCCTTCGAGGTTCCCAAGGGCAACGGCACCACCTACGGCCTGATGGTCCACACCGAGTACGAGAAGCAGGCGGGAGCGGTTCAGTACGCGAGCTGGTACGACAGTGCGAGCGGTGGGCAGGGTCTGGCCAAGATCCAGTTCACCCTCCCGGCGTCGACCCCCACGGCCACCAGCACCGCGACCCCCGCGGCCAGTTCCTCCGCCACGGCCACCAGCACCGCCACCCCCGCGGCCAGCTCCTCCGCCACGACCACCAGCACCGCAACGAACACCGCCACGAACACCGCCACCACCACCACCACGGCCACCGCAGCGGCCACGGCCACGTCGTCCGTCACCGCGGTCCGCATCGTGGCGCCCCGATCGCGACTGGTGAGGACTGCGGCGGCCCAGTGACATCCGTGACCACTCCGTCACGAACACACCGCCGCCCGAGCGCGGGATGCGCGTCGGTCGGCACGGGCCGACACCTGGCGTCGCGTCGAGATGTCGCCGGAGTCCGTGACGGACGGAGATTCACCTGATCGCTCTCACATCTGCGACACTCCTACGGCCGCAACCAGTGTGCGGCCGTAGGGGCCTACCCCGGCGTCGACGCGGGTTCCCGGACGGGCGCCCGCACGGGGTGTCGCGGTGTCAGAGCCGAACGAGCCCGCCTGCCCGCACGACGGCCGTCCCCGCCTCGTCGGAGGCGTCCAGATCCACCCAGGCGACCACCGCCCAGTCCCGGTCACCCGCCGGATCCTCCAGCACCTGACGCACGTACCAGTTGCGGGAGGTTCCCCGCGCTTCGGGACCGGTTCCGTCATCGACCTGCAGCAGGTGCGGACCGCGGGCGTCGGGGCCGGTGCCGATCGTCTCGTGCTCGTCGTAGTAGGCGTCGAGCTGGTCGGCCCAGGTGTCCTCGTCCGGGGAACCCTCGAGCGCGGCGAGCGCAGCCGGGCGGTCCAGCGCGGCGAGTTCCACGAACCGGAACAGTGCGTTGCGCACGAGCACGCGGAACGCACGCGCGTTGGCGGTGACCGGTGGGGTCTCGTCCTCCCGGGGTGCGATCACGTTCTCGAGCGCAGCCGGGTCGTCACCGGCGCGCAACGCCTCCCACTCGGCCAACAGGCTGGAGTCGGTCTGGCGCACGACTTCCCCGAGCCACTCCACGAGGTCCACGAACTCGTCGGTGCGGGCGTCGTCGGGCACGGTCTGGCGCAGCGCCTTGTAGACGTCGGAGAGGTAACGCAGGACGAGGCCCTCCGAACGGGCCAACTGGTAGTACGCCACGTAGTCACCGAACGTCATGGCCCGCTCGTACATGTCGCGCACGACGGATTTGGGTTTCAACTCGTAGTCCGCGACCCACGGGTTCCCGGCCCGGTAGGTCTCGTACGCGGCGCCGAGATCGTCGGCCAACGGTTTCGGCCACTCGATCTCCTCGAGGAGGTTCATCCGCTCCTCGTACTCGATACCGTCGGCCTTCATACGCGCCACGGCCTCACCCTTGGCCTTGGACTTCTGCGCCAACAGGATCTTCATCGGTTCGTCGACCGTCGACTCGATGACCGACACGACGTCGAGGGCGTAGGTCAGGGACTCCTTGTCCAACAGGTCATCGATGACCGCGAGCGCGAACGGGGACAACGGCTGGTTGAGCGCGAAGTTGAACTGCAGGTCCTCGACGAGGCGCACCTGCCGGCCGTCCGCCAGCGGTTGCGGCAAGGTCTCGACGACACCGGCGTCGAGCAGTGCGCGGAACAGTTCGATCGCACGGCGGACGTGTCTGACCTGCTGCTTGCGGGGTTCGTGGTTGTCGAGCAGCAGGTGCCGCATGGCCTCGACGGGGTTCCCCGGCCGCTGCAGGACGTTGAGCAGCATGGACGTGGTCACCCGGAAGTGCGAGGTGAGTTGTTCGGGTTCGGCCACGACGAGCTTGTCCATCGTCGCCTGCGACCACGAGATGGAACCCTCGGCGGCCTTCACCCGCTGCACTTTCTTGAGCTTCTTCGGATCGTCCCCGGCCTTCGCGACGCGCCGGGCGTTCTCGACCTCGTGCTCGGGGGCCTGCACCACGACCGTGCCGGCGGTGTCGAAACCGGCGCGACCGGCGCGGCCCGCGATCTGGTGGAACTCCCGCGCCCGGTAGTGGCGGTTGCGACGGCCGTCGAACTTCGTCAGCCCGGCGAACAGGACGGTACGGATGGGGACGTTGATCCCGACCCCGAGGGTGTCGGTGCCGCAGATGACCTTGAGCAGGCCGGCCTGGGCGAGGGTCTCCACGAGTCGGCGGTACTTCGGCAACATCCCCGCGTGGTGAACCCCCACCCCCATCCGCAGCAACCGCGAGAGCACCTTCCCGAACCCGACCGCGAACCGGAAACCACCGATGGCCTCGGCGATCGCGTCTCGTTGCTCGCGGGTCGCGATCTTGGCGCTGGTCAGGGCCTGCGCCTGCTCCACGGCGGCCGCCTGCGTCGCGTGCACGACGTAGACGGGGGCGCGATCGGTCTGCAGCAGTTCCTCGACGGTCTCCTGCAGCGGGGTCGTGGCGTAGGAGTAATGCAGCGGTACGGGCCGCTCCACCGAGGTCACCACGGCGGTCTCGCGACCGGTCCGGCGGCTCATGTCCTCGCGCAGGAACGTGACGTCGCCCAGCGTCGCGGACATGAGCAGGAACTGCGCCTGCGGCAACTCGATCAGCGGGACCTGCCAGGCCCAGCCGCGGTCGGGATCGGCGTAGAAGTGGAACTCGTCCATGACGACCTGGCCGACATCGGCGAAGACTCCCTGGCGCAGCGCCACGTTGGCGAGCACCTCGGCCGTGCAACAGACGATCGGGGCACCGGGGTTCACCGACGCGTCGCCCGTCATCATCCCCACGTTGTCGGCGCCGAACGTCTCGACCAGGGCGAAGAACTTCTCGCTCACCAGCGCCTTGAGGGGGGCGGTGTAGAACGAACGGATTCCCGCACTGAGCGCCGCTGCGTGCGCACCGGCCGCGACGAGCGACTTGCCCGATCCGGTCGGGGTCGCCAGGACGACGTTGGAGCCGGCGACGACCTCCAGCAGAGCCTCCTGCTGGGCGGGGTAGAGCTCGATGCCACCCGCCGCCACCCAGCCCGTGAACGCCTCGTAGACGGCGTCGCCGTCGTCCGCACCCGCCGAACCCGGGGCGGGCAGCAGGTCGGGCAGGAAGGTTCGGGCGGCTGTCTCGAGCAGTTCGTCGGTGTCGGACGCGAGGGAGGGGGTGGCGGCAGGAGGGGTCATAACCCCGCCATCGTCCCACCCGCGCGCCGAGGTGACCGGTCCGCGCGACCCGCGCCCGCCCGGCAGCGAAGCGCGGGATCACGACGACGACCTGTGAACGAGCATGGAAAGTGCTACACAGTAAGGGCATCGGTCGACGGGGAGGTGGGTGCAATGAGCCACGACGATCTGTCCCACGAGCACCACGTCCGTCGGCGGGCCGAGCTCGTCATCAGCGGGTTGCGCGAGCTGTGGGGTGAGGATCTTCCCCCCGGCCCGGAGGCTGAGACGGTCGTGCTCATCGACGGCCTCGCGATCGACGACGACCAGGGTCGGCAGTTGGGTCTGCTGGTGCAGAGCGACGCCGTGCCCCTGAATCTGTTGACCCGGTTGCTGTCGGCGGATCCCGGGAGACGCGAGATTCTTGAACAGCTGTCCCCACGCCTGCGCGCCCGCCTCGATCTCGAGGTGGAGACGGCCGAACAGGAGCGGGTGGCGGCCTTGAAGGATCCGGAGGGGCTACCAGGGACACCCTCAGGAGTGTTCGCCCTGCACGACGACCCGGCCGTCGTCGATCTCGATCAACGCGTGAGCAGCCTTCTCGGGTTACCGGCCCAACAGCACCGACTCCCCTGGACACGGGCCCTCGACCTCGTTCACCCCGCCGACCGGGCTGTGATGTCCCACCTGACGAGACAAGCCTTCCGGACCCAGGGGTCCTTCAGCCTTCGCTACCGCGTGGTCCACGAGGACGGGCAGTCGGTGTGGCTGTCCTCCGTCGGGCATGTGCTGACCGGGGAGCAGGGCGGGAAGGGACAGGTCGTCGGCTTCACCGTGCCGAGCCCGTGAACAGGCCCGCTCGACGTGCTCCGCTACCCCCCGACCCCCTCTGCTGGAGTCGTGGGGGACTCGGGGCGCTCACGAGATGAGGCTGTCCGCCCGTGCCGCGGCGGCCGCGGCGGCCGAGGATCGGACGCCGTACTTTCGGCGTACCGCCGCGAGATGCTGGGCGACCGTGTTGGGTGCGAGGCCGAGACGCTGGGCGACGACCGAACCCGGGCAACCTTCGGAGATCATCTGCAGGATCTGCTGCTCGCGGACCGTCAGCGTGACGCCGGGACGGCTCGGCCCGACGCTACGTTGGGCGTCCTCGAGGGCCCGGTAGCGGCTCTCCGGTACGACGACGAAGCGATTGCCCGCGGCGTCCTCGACCACGAGATTGCGCCCTCCGTCAGTGACAGTCTGCAGAACCTGGCTCCACCAGTCCACGGGCACCTCACGACGTTCGACGTCAGTGACCAGCGCGTCGCATTCTTCCCCCACCGTCATCTACTCCTCCGCCCCGCTGCACACCCGAGTACGCCCCAGCTCTTTCCGGACACCGCGGACTTTACGGCACCCTCCGTCACATATGACGTCGGACGGTTACTAGAACGCTTGACCATGGCGACCAGAAGACAATCCACCTGGCTCAACCGTCGTCTCCGCGTCGCCACCAGCCGGGACAGCTCACCCCCACCACTGCGGGAGGGGAACGACACATCCGTGAACCTGTGTCAGGAAT
>JBPBQU010000392.1:0-6728 GCA_050955085.1 Janthinobacterium lividum
ACGCACGGTGACCTTGCGCGGGGCCGGCAGCGAGGACGGACGAGTTCTCGCCGAGGGCGAGATCGTCTCCCTCGACGGTTCCACCGGCGAGCTGTTCGCCGGCGCGTTCACCACCTCCAGCCCTGCCGCGGCGCACCGCAACCTCCGGACCCTTCTCGACGCCGCCGCCGCCGTCTCGGGGTGCGAGGTCTGGGCGCGGGTGACCACCGCCGAGGACGTCGCCTCCGCCCGCGCTGCGGGTGCCGCCGGTGTGGTGGCCCGCACCGATGCGCTGATGGCCGCCGCCGGCGCCGCGGTGATGCTGGAGCAGGTGATCACCGCGCCGACATCGCCCGGGCCCTCGGTGCTCACGGCGGTGGAGGACGCGGTCGCGGACGCCGCCGCTGCGCTGCTCTCCGCCGCGGGTGAGACGTCGCTGCATTTGTTGGCCCTCGGCGCCGACAACAGCGCCGGCCGCCTCCAGGGGGACGGGGCCCCGGCATCGGATCGGGGGTCTGAGCCGGTGTTGCCCTTGCAGGCGTCGGGTTTGCTGGGCGCGCAGTGTCGCGGGCTGGTCCGGGCGCTGCGGTCAATGACAGGGGATCGTTGCGCCGGGGGGAGTGCGCGTCTGGTGGTCAGCGGTATCAACGACCCCGGTGAACTGGCCTCGCTGGCGACGCTGTCGCAGGCGGTTGATGCGGACGGCCTCGACGTGGGGCCTCGCGTCCTCCTCAGCACCCCCCGCGGGGTGCGTTCGGCGGCGGTGCTCGCCGGTCCCGAGATCGCGTGGGTCGATGTCAGCGCGCTCCAGGCTGCTGTCCTCGGTCTGCCGCGGTCGGTGCTCGCCACCGCGGAACCGCTCGACGGCTACCTGCGGGCGGGCCTCTACGCGGCCGACCCACGCACCACGCTCGACCCGCTCGTGGAACAGCTCGTGGCGGAAGCCGTCACCGGCGCTGCGACGGCCGGGGCGACGCTCGGGGTGTTCATGCTGGAAACCCCGAGTGCGGAGACGGCCCAGCGATTGCTGCGCACCGGGATCCGCCGGTGGGCCGTCGACGCACCCGAGGTCGGCCCCACGGTCTTGCTGCTGGCGCAGGCGTCGTCCTGACCGTGCGGCGTCCTGACCGTGCGGCGTCCCGGTCCGGCCGTGGTCGGGGACCGGTCGCTGTACCGGCTCAGGGGGTGGGGGAGTGGAGGCTCAGTCCACCACGAGGGCTTCGTGCAGCGCGTCCAGCGCCGCTGCCGGGACGCCGCGCGTCAGGGCCCATTCCCGGGCGCCGCCGTGACTCTGGTGCAGTGCCCCGAGGAAACCGCGCATGGTGTGTTCCTCGGCGAGGTAGACCTCCGGCGCCACCGACGCCATGTGCGCGCGATAGCGCGGCCAGGTCTGGAATCTCTCGGTGATGCGGGGGAGGTTGTGGGCGGTGGCGAGATAGTCGTCGACGACGACGTCGTCGTCCACCCCCAGCAGCTGCAGCAGCAGTGCGGTGACCAGACCGGTGCGGTCCTTGCCCGCGGCGCAGTGCACCACGGTCGGCTCCCCGGCAACCGACGCCAGCATCCGCAGCAGCAGTGGGAGTGGTGAGGCGGGGGCCTCCAGATGCGCCAGGTAGAAGCGCAGCGCCTGGTTCGTACCCGGCGCCGACGAAGCCGGCGCCTCCCCGAGCGGCACGTTCAGATAGCAGACCTCTGCGTCGGAGAGCAGGCCGCGCCCTTCGGTGACCGCTTCCTCACCGACCCGGAGGTCGACCACGAGGCGCACCCCCAGGGTCTGCACCAGCAACGCGACGTCGTGCGGCGTCACTGCCTGCAGGGTGTCGCTGCGGAAGAGGACCGAGGTGCGCACCCGGCGGCCGTCACGGGTGGGCAGACCGCCGAGGTCGCGGAAGTTGAAGGCTCCCTGCAGCGGCGAGACGTGCCGCTCCCTCATGGCCGCCCCAGGATCAGTCGCAGTTCCGCCGCGAGGTCGGAGGGTGCCCGCACCACCGGGCGGCGCGCGGGCGTGGGCGCCGCCGAGGTGCGCCCGGCAGGGACCTGCTGCCTCCGCGGACCAGCCGCAGCAGGGGCCGGTGCAGGAACAGACGCGGGACGGGAGACGGCGGGAACCTTGCCGGAGTTAGAGCTGACGGGGGCACTTCGCCGAGCTGCCCTGCGTCCGGCGGCGGCCCGCTGCTCCTCCTGCGCCGTCACGGACGGGGACATGGGTATGGGCGGCGACATGGACGGGGACGCGGTCGGCGACTCCGGCCGCCGGGCACCGGTTACAGCGGGTGCCGTCGGCAACCCGAGGTTCACCTGTCGCGCCGCCGCGGGCCCACGAACCCCGGGGCACCCCTGATCAGCACCGGCGCAGGTGGCGCACGGCCGCGCGGCGGCCCCCATAGTCACCGTCGCCGAACGACGAGGGGTGCGCGCCGAGACCGGAGCCGGCGGCGGTACCGCGCACGCCCCGGTCAGCGGCTCCACCGCGGCTCCTCCCAGCAGGTGCGCCGCTACCTCCTGCGGCCACAGGGCCACGAACTCCGCGCCCGCGTCGAGGAGGTCCTGCGCCGGGTGCATCCCCCAGGAGACGCCGACCACGCGGATGCCTTCGGCCAGTCCGTCGCGTACGTCACCGGCGGTGTCAGTGACGAGCACGGTGCGTGCGGGGTCGGCCGGTCGACCGAGGGTCTCCTCGTCGTAGTCGGCGGTGCACAACCGCCGCAGGTTGCCACCCGACTCCGCGAGGAACGCGGCGATGGCGTCACCCTTGCGCGGGGTCAGGTCGCCCCCGAAGACGTGCGAGAAGCAGTACGCGAGGTGGTTGTCGGTGAGCACGCGCCGCACCACGTCGGTGGCGTTCGAGGACATGACAGCCACCGTGCAGTGCGAGGCGAGACGGCGCGCCACGTCGGCCATCCCCGGCACCATCGGAGGCGCGTACTCCGAGCGCAGCGCCTCGAGGAACGCCTTCTTGACCGCCTCGCCCTGCGCGGCGTCGCGGCAGAGTTCGGTGATGGCGGTGAAGACGTTGCCCCGGAACAGGGCGTAATACTCCTCCGGGGTGCTGACCGGCAGGTCGTAGCGCTGGGCGATTCCGCGGAACACCCGCCACGACGACGCACGCGTCTGCACCAACGTCCCGTCCAGGTCGAACAGGACGGCGTCGGGGACCTCGGACGGGCTCACCGCACGACCACCACCTCCAGGGCTCGAAGAACAGGGCCGGGCCTCAGGCCCGGACACCGACCTGTTGATGGACTAGGTTGTACGCGGCACCGAGCTCGCCGAGGCCGATGAAGTCCATGACCTCACCCCAACCGGTGCGCGCACCCTCGCCCCCGTCTACCGACCACTTCAGAAGTGCGTTGTGCCCGACCGACCCGGGCCACGCCTGCCACGGGAACGTGGTGTGCGCCTCACCGTGCAGCTGCCACCGTTGTCCGGTGACGTCGGTGACGTCCAGGTCGACATGCTCGGGGTAGAACCCACTGCGCCGGGTGGTCCCGCCACCACCGGAGAGGCCACGCACCTCGCCACCGGCCAACACGTACCCGTGCGTCAGTCGCAACGGGGACGGGGAGTCGGGTCCGGCGTCGGTGGAGAAGTCGAACAGGCCGTGGACGGCGAGGTCGCGGCCCACGTGGGCGTGCAGCCAGCACAGTCGTGAGGTCTGGCGTTCGGCGCGCACGCCCCAGCTGTGGTCCATGGTGCTGACGCAGTCGATGGCGTGGCGCTGCCCACGCAGTGACAGTTCACCCTCGACCCCGCCGGTGAGGTCGAAGTGCCCGGCATAAGCGTGGCCCCAGGTCTTGTCCATGTCCTGCCGCGCAGCCATCGGATCCATGTCCGGGTCGTTGATGTCGTAGGGGTCCATCAACCCGGTGAAGGTGAAGTGCAGCTCCAGCTCGGCGGCGGGGTCGGAGTAGTCGACGTCCCAGACGCGGTTGGGTTCGCGGCAGACCACCGACAGGCCGTTGGCCAACCGGTAGTTCGCGAGATCGTGGGGTTCGGGAACGACGAGGTGTTCCCACGCATCCCAGTAGTCTGCCGCCCACGGCAGCGTGACGCGTCGGCTGTTCACCGACACCGTCGAACCGACAACCCCCAGCGGCTCCCGGAAGAGCCCGTAGACACCGATGTTGATCGGGTGCGGGATGTGCTCCCCCGCCACGTAGAGACCGAAGTAGTTCGTCTCCGCCCAGAGCGGGTCATCGGCGGTGGGTGGGTGGAACTGGACGTCGTCATCCCGGATCATTGCGCCTCCTTGCACACCGCGACGCGCTCGGGGACGGCGTCGCTGCCGCGTCTACTCTGTCCGCCGGCGCACGACCTGTCACCCCACCTCCCTGGACAACACACCCGCCTGTTCTTATCCACACGGGATAGCGCAGCAACCACGACGGCGCACCTAGCGTCGCGGGTGCTCCTCCAGCGCAGCGTCACCGACGAGGCCGCGCGGACAGCCCGGTGCTGGGAGGAGATCGAGGGGGCGGTAGTGCAGCTGGCGACGGTGCTGGGCCAGGTGGTCTCCACGGTCAAGGACCCGGGACTCGGGTATCTGCCGTTGTTGCTGCTGGCGTGTACGAGCGGCATCGACGGCACCGACGACACCCAGGCCCAGGGTACGAGCGGGCCCAGTTACATCGCCGTCGATCTCGTGGGCGCCGGTGTCGGTGAGGTCGTGCTGGTGACGACGGGCAGCGCGGCCCGCGCGGCCATCGGCCTGGAGCACGCCCCGGTCGACGCGGCGGTGGTCGGCATCGCCGACTCGGTCGTGGTGGACGGGAGGCGTAGCTACAGCAAGGCCGGGTGAGCAATACCAGCGACAGCACGACCCAGACCAGCACGACCCAGGCCAGCACGACCCAGGCCAGCACAGCGGCAACACGACGGAGGAGGACGGACATGACCAATCCCACCAACGGTGCACCGGCGGTACGCGGAGCCCTGGGCCTGATCGAGACCAAGGGTCTCGTGGGCGCCATCGAGGCCGCCGACGCCATGGTCAAGGCGGCCAACGTCAGCGTGGTGGGGCACCGCGAGATCGGCGGCGGCCTGGTGACCGTGATGGTGCGCGGCGACGTCGGCGCGGTGAAGGCGGCGACCGACGCAGGGGCCGTGGCGGCCGGCAAGACCGGCGAGGTGGTCTCGGTGCACGTCATCCCGCGACCTCACGAGGAGACCGAGAGCATCCTCGCGATCCTCGCGCGCCCCAAGGGCTGACGTAGCTCGGGGAGCCCAGAGCAAACCCTGAGGGACGCCCCCTCCGGCGCCCGCCGGAGGGGGGTCCGATGTCGCGAGCACGGAGGAGCTCATGAGCCTGACCACACAGACCAGAAGACCCGCCGCCACCACGTCGTCGACGACGGTGGGCGGGTTGCCCGCCGGGGGGACCGTGGCCCCCGAAGACGCCGACCTGGCCGCCCTGGCCGATGTCCGTCGTAAGGCGCGCGCCGCCCGCAAGGCGTTCGACGCCCTGGAGGGCGCCGATCAGGAGACCCTGGACGGCTTCGTGCGCAACATGGCGATGACGGGCACCGCCGCGTCGGAGGAACTGGCGCGGATGGCCGTCGACGAGACGGGTTACGGCGTCTACGAGCACAAGGTCCACAAGAACCGTTTCAACACCGGTTACGTGGCGAAGTGGATGTTGGCCCGTCGCGCGGTAGGGGTGCTGTGGACCGACGAGGAATCCCGCCTCACGGCGATCGGCACCCCGATGGGTGTCATCGCGGGCATCATCCCGGTGACCAATCCGACGTCGACGGCGATGTTCAAGGCGCTCGCCGCGGTGAAGTCGGGTAACGCCATCGTCTTCGCGCCGCACCCCCGGGCGGCACGGTGCACGGCTCGGGCAGCGGAGATCATGGCGGGCGCCGCGGTGGCCGCCGGGGCCCCCGAGAGCCTCATCTCCTGCCTCGACACCCCGACCCTGGAGACGACGGGTGCGCTCATGCGGCGCCCGGAGATCGCGCTGGTGCTGGCCACCGGTGGCCCGGGCATGGTGCGCGCCGCCTACTCCAGCGGCAAACCGACCATCGCGGTGGGCGCCGGCAACGTACCTGCCTACGTGGGGGCCAGTGTGCCCGACGTCGCCGAGGCCGCAGAGATGATCATCACTTCGAAGTCCTTCGACAACGGCACGGCGTGCGTGGCCGAGCAGTCGGTGGTGCTGCACGCCGCCATCGCCACGGAGTTCATGCGTCACTTCCGTGACAAGGGCGCCTACGTGATGTCCCCCCGCGAGCAGGAGGCCCTCGTCGAGGTGCTCTTCGACGAACGGGGCGCCATGCGGCCCGCGTCGGTGGGCCAGTCGGCGGCGCGCCTCGGTGAGCTGGCCGGGTTTGCGGTGCCCGAGGGCACCCGGGTGCTGGCCGCCGAGCTCGACCGGGTCGGGGTCGACACCCCGTTGTCCCGCGAGATCCTCGGGCCGGTGTTGTCGGTCTACCGGGCTGCCGACGCCGCGGCCGGATGGACCCGCTGCCGCGAGGTGCTCGCCCTCGACGGTGAGGGTCACACCACCGCGGTGCACGCCGGGGATCCGGAGGAGGTCACCCCGTTCGCCACGCTGCCCGCGAGTCGGATCGTGGTGAACACCCCGGCCTTGTTCGGGGGGATGGGTTACTCCACCGACATCGAACCCTCCTTCCAGCTCGGCACCGGTACCTGGAGCGGTTCGATCTGCTCCGACAACGTGACGCCCCTGCACCTCATCAACATCAAGCGGGTGGCCCACGAGGTCCGTCCGTGGCGCACCGTCTACG
>JBPBQU010000393.1:0-6378 GCA_050955085.1 Janthinobacterium lividum
CCGGCTGGAGGACCTGCGCGCCGTTCTCGACGCCACGAACCCCGGCCTGCTGGGGTCGGCGGCGAGTTTCCGGGACACCTTCGCCGTTCCCGTCGAGAAGTTGGGGCACAGCGAACCCGCCCGGCGGCTCGCGATCGTGACCCGTCCCTTCGTGCTGCGCCGGGTCAAGACCGACCCGGCCGTCGCGGGTGACCTCCCCGAGAAGATCGAGATGACGGTGCGGGCCAACCTGACCCTGGAACAGGCCGGGTTGTACCAGGCCGTGGTGGACGCGATGCTGAAGAGTTTGGAATCCGCCGAGGGGAGGGAACGACGCGGTCTGGTGCTCGCGACGCTCACCCGGTTGAAACAGATCTGTAACCACCCCGCGCACTATCTCGGTGATTCCTCCTCGGTACTGCACCGCGGGCGGCACCGTTCGGGCAAACTGCAACTGCTCGACGACGTCGTCACCTCGGCGCGTTCGGAGGGTGAGAAGGTCCTCTGTTTCACACAGTTCGCGGAGTTCGGCCGGTTGCTGACCCCGCACCTGTCCGAGCTCACCGGTGAACCCGTGTCGTTCCTGCACGGCGGGGTCGCACGGCGCGCGCGCGACGCAATGGTGGCGGAGTTCTCCGACAGCGACGGGCCGGGTGTGATGTTCCTGTCGTTGAAGGCCGGGGGTACCGGGTTGAACCTCACGGCGGCCAACCACGTCGTCCACGTCGACCGGTGGTGGAATCCGGCCGTCGAGAACCAGGCGACCGACCGGGCGTACCGGATCGGGCAGCGCAGGTCCGTGCAGGTGCGCAAGCTCGTGAGCGTGGGAACCGTCGAGGAACGCATCGACGCGATGATCACCCGCAAACGCGAGCTGGCGGAGACGGTCGTCGGCAGCGGCGAGGGCTGGATCAGCGACCTGGGCACCGACGCCCTGCGCGAACTCGTCGCCCTCGGCGCCGACGCGGTCGGGGAGTGAACGACGTGTCCTACCCCGATTTCCGGGCCACCGGCCCGCGTCGCCCGGGCCAGGGAGCGAAACTGCGCTCCCAGCGCGGGCGCATCGCTCAGACCTGGTGGTCCCAGCGCTTCACGGCCGCGCTGGAGTCCGGTGGGGGCAGTGGCCGGTTGGCCCGGGGCCGCACCTACGCGCGCGCAGGTCAGGTGGCGGACCTGCGGACCCGCAAGGGTGCCGTCACCGCCCGCGTGCAGGGATCGCGACCGCGGCCCTACCTCGTCGAGGTCGGTGTACGGCGGTGGGGCGCGACCGACGTCGATGCCGTCGTCGCGGTCGTCGTCGAGAATCCGCTGCTGCTCGCACCGCTGTTCGCCGGTGACGTGCCCCCGGCCCTCGTCGACCTGCTCACCGAGGTCGGCGTCGAACTGCTGCCCGGTCCGGGAGACATCACCTACGACTGCAGCTGCCCCGACGACGGGGAACCCTGCAAGCACGCGGCAGCCGTGGTGTACGTCCTCGCCGAACACCTCGACGCCGAACCCGCGGCCGCGTTGACCCTGCGTGGGGTGGAACTCGGGGATCTGCTGCGCCGCATCGAGACGGCAGCCTCAGGACCCTCGGCCCCCGTCGAAGACCTCTCCCGCCACGTCGCGAGCTTCCACCGCAGCGGCGCGGACCTGCCCGAGCTGGGCGTGGCGCGGGCGCCCGTGGGGCGCACCGTGCTCGACGACCTCGACGACCGCACGCTCGGCCCGGGAGGCGACGGAGTCGCAGACGCCCTACGCCGCTACTACGCCGCGATCACCCGGAGCTGACGCGACACGCCGACAGGCCCGGATGGGGTTCGGGAAACAATCCGGAAACCTACGGGGTGCACAATCGGTCGAGTTCGATGCACCACTGATCACCAGGAGTTGGAACCACATGCGGCGTCGTCACTTCCTCACCGCCACAGGTCTCTCGACCGCAGGCCTCGCGTCCACCGCCTTGTTGGCGGGGTGCAGCTCCGATTCGGGATCGAACTCCGACTCCGGGGGTGGCGAGAGCGCGGCGGGGGCCTCGCTCGTCGTCGACAACGCCTTCGACCTCAAGACGGCCGACCCGGCGCGTTCCTTCGAACTCACGGGCGCCATGGTCAACAAGCAGATCTACGAGACCGCGCTCACCTACACGGGTTCCGACGTCAGCGAGCCGGTTCCCCAGATCTGCAGCTTCACCATCTCCGACGACAACCGCGTCGTGACGCTGACGATCGAGGGCGACCACAAGTTCGCGGACGCAACCGCGGTCACGGCCGACGACATCGTCTTCTCCTACCAGCGCGTGCAGGGCATCAAGGGCAACCCGAGCTTCCTGCTCGACGGCGTCGTCGTGGCGAAGGTCAACGAGACCACGGTCACCCTCACCTCCGACGTCGCCAACCCGGCGCTGCCCTACATCCTGCCGAACCCGTCGCTGGGCATCCTGAACTCGAAGCTGGTGCAGAGCAAGGGCGGCACGACCGACGAGTCCGACGGCGCCGAGTCGTTCCTGAACGCCACCTCGGCCGGTTCCGCCCCGTACCAGATCGACACCCTCCAGGTCACTTCTTCGGTCGTGCTGAAGGCCAACCCCGAGTACGTGGGAACCGCGCCGACGTCCACGCGCATCGTGCTCGAGAACGTCGCCCCCGCGACCCAGAAGATCAACGTGCAGTCGGGTACCGCGCAGATCGCGACGGACCTCTCCGCCGACGAGGTGCAGGGCCTCGACGGTGGGGCCACCGCCGTCATCAGCCAGGCGTCGTCGTACATGATCTTCGCCTGGTTCAACGTCGACCCGCAGTTCGGCGGTCCCGTAGCCGACCCGTTGTTCGTGCAAGCCGTCCGGCACGCGATCGACTACTCCGCGCTGCTCAAGCTGACCGGTGACGGTTCCGTCCAACCCGGCGGGGTCGTGCCCTCGCAGTTCGTCGGCCACCTCGAGAGTGACCCCTCCAACGTCTTCGACGCGAACACCGCGAAGGAGTTGCTGGCCAAGTCGAGTTACCAGGGTGAGGAGATCCAGTTCCTCTTCTCCAACGACGTCGCGGTCAGCGGGGTGCAATTGCAGATCCTGGCGCAGGCGATCCAGTCCCAGCTCAAGACCGCCGGGATCACGATCACGTTGGCGCCCAAGCCCTCGGCGACGTCGCTGGACAGTTTCCGCAGCGGAAAGTTCCAGGCCGGCCTGGCCTACTGGGGCCCGGACTTCCCGGACCCGTCGAACTACCTCGCCTTCACGCCGGGTGAGAACGTGGGCAAGCGTGCGGGGTGGACGCCCGAGTCCGCCACCGCCGCGGCGGTCATGCCGCTGGTCGACGCAGCCAAGGCCGCGAGCGGTGCCGATGCCCGCGACGCCGCCTACCAGGCGCTGCAGAAGCAGATGAACGTCTCCGGCCCGTTCGTGCCGCTCGTCCAGCCGGCCCAGAACGTCGTCACGAGTTCCGACCTCAAGGGTGCCGACCTGAACCCGATCTGGACGCTCGACCTTGCTCGCATCTCCTGAGGACGTCGCACCGACACGCGGGCGGCGCCTGCAGCACCCCCTGCTGCGCTATGTCCTGGCCCGGCTCGGCATCTCCGTCCTGCTCGTGTGGGGGGTCACGCTGGTCACGTTCGTCCTGACCAGCCTGGTGCCGGCGGACCCCGTTGCGGCCGTGCTGGGCGACCAGGCGGCCGGCGATCCCGAGGTCGTGGCCCAGTTCCGTCGTGAGCTGGGCCTCGACCGGTCGTTGCCCGTGCAGTACCTGCTGTATCTGCAGCGGCTGCTGCACGCCAACCTGGGGACCTCCGCGCAGACCCGTCAACCCGTGCTGGACGACCTGCGCGACGCCGTACCGGCGACGGTCGAACTCGCGTTGTTCGTCCTCGTCGTCTCGGTCCTCATCGGGGTCGGCGCCGGGATACTCGCCGCGCTGCGCCACCGACGCCCGGTCGACGAGGTGATCCGCGTGCTCAGCCTGGTGGGGATCTCGACCCCCACGTTCTGGCTCGCGCTCATCGTGTTCTACGTCGGGTTCTACCGCCTCGGCTGGTTCCCCGGTTCCGGCCGCCTCGACGCCCGCCTGAGCCCACCACCCGAGGTCACCGGGTTCATGACGATCGACAGTCTGCTGGCGGGGAACACCACGGCGTTCGTCAATGCCCTGGGCCACCTCCTGCTGCCCGGTCTGGTGCTGACCCTCTACGCGGTCGGCCTGCTGGCCCGCTTCTCCCGCACAGCCGTCCTCGACGTCCTGAGCTCCGAGTTCGTGGTGGCCGCGCGCGCCAAGGGGCTGCCGGCGCGGACGGTGGTGTTCCGCTACGTCCTACGCGGTGCGCTGCTGCCGATCCTCACCGTGATCGGGCTGAGTTTCGGCTCGCTGCTCTCGGGATCGGTGCTCACCGAGACCGTGTTCGCGTGGCACGGGCTGGGGCAGTACGCCTACCAGGCCGCGACCCGCCTCGACCTGCAAGCCGTCATGGGTGTCGGGATCGTCGTCGGGGTCACCTACATCGCGATCAACTTCGTCGTCGACATGCTCTACGCAGTCGTCGACCCGAGAGTCCGGAGGAGCTGATGGCCGTCCTCGACACGACGACCCCTGCCCTCCCCCGCCGCCGGTTGCGACTGCCCGCGGCCTGGCGTTCCCCGCTGACCGTCATCGGTCTCGTCGTCGCCGCGCTGTGGATCCTCGTGGTCCTGTTCGGTCCGTGGCTGGCCCCGCAGGACCCGCTGGCGCAGTCCGCCGCCCGGCTCGACCCCATCTCGGGAGCGCACTGGTTCGGTACCGACAGCCTGGGCCGCGACGTGTTCTCCCGCGTCATCGCGGGCGCTCGGATCTCGATTCCGCTCTCGGTGCTGCTCGTCGTGCTGTCCATGCTCGTGGGTTCGATCGTGGGTGCCGTCGCCGGACTGCTCGGGGGCGCGATCGACGAGATCCTCATGCGTATCGCGGACCTGGTGCTGGCCTTCCCGACGATCATCCTGGCGATGGGGATCGCGGCTGCACTCGGGCCGAGTCTGCAGAACGCGGTCACCGCCATGCTCGTGGTGACCTGGCCGCAGTACGCCCGCGTCACCCGTTCCCTGGTACTCGGCGCCCGGGACCGTGAGTTCGTCGTCGCGGGGCGCCTGATGGGCATCGGCTGGTTCACCTCGTTGCGCCGCGACGTCGTCCCCAACGTCAGCGGTCCGGTCCTGGTCCTGGCCACTCTCGACTTCGGAAACGCGATCCTGCTGCTGTCGGGGTTGTCCTTCCTCGGACTTGGTACGGTCCCGCCCACCCCGGAGTGGGGTCTCATGGTCTCCGACGGGGTGCAGAACTTCACGGCCTGGTGGGTCGCCGCGTTCCCCGGGCTCGCGATCGCCAGCATCGTGCTCGCACTGAACTTCATCGGTGACGCGTTGCGCGACGCGCTCGACCCGCGAACCCAGAAGGTCGTCGGGGGGCGGGCGCTGTGAGTGGTGAGCAGCTGAGTGGTGCCCACGTCAGCGCTGGACAGACGAGCGGTGGACAGGTGAGCGGTGGACTGCGCATCGAGGAACTCACGCTCGAACTCGGTGGCCGACGGTTGCTCGACGGGGTCAGCATCGACGCCCCGGCGGGGCAGGTCACCGGGCTCGCCGGGGAGAGCGGTTCGGGCAAGACACTGACGGGGATGACCGTGCTGGGGTTGCCGCCGCAGGGTTCCCGCCTCGGGGGGTCGATCCGCTACGGCGACGTCGAACTCGTGGGCCTGCCCGAGCGCCGGCACAACCGGCTGCGGGGCAAGGAACTCACGATGGTGTTCCAGGATCCGACGGCCAGCCTGCACCCCATGCTGTCGATCGGGGCGCAGCTGACCGACCATGTACGTCACCATCTGGGGGCGTCCCGCTCGGCAGCGCGCGAACGCGCACTGGAGGTCCTCGACCTCGTCCAGGTGCCGCAACCGGGTGAGGCCCTGCGCAAATACCCGCACGAGTTCTCCGGTGGGCAGTTGCAACGCATCGCGATCGCGATCGCCATCGCGTGCCGGCCGAAGGTACTCGTCGCCGACGAACCGACGACCGCGCTCGACGTGACCGTCCAGGCCGGGATCATGCGGCTGCTCAGAGACCTCTGCCGCGACCTCGATCTCGCGGTGCTGCTGGTCACCCACGACCTCGCCGTCATGTCGGCCATGGCCGACACGATCGCCGTGATGCGCTACGGGAAGGTCGTGGAACACGGCCCGCGCTACGACGTCATCCGTGCCCCCGCGCACGAGTACACGCAGGCGCTCGTCGCCGCCCTACCCACCCACATGAACAAGAGGCCCACATGAACAAGAGGCCCACATGAACAGGAGGCAGGACGGTGGCGGGTGAACTACTGCTCGACGACGTGAGCGTCGTCTACGGACGCGGTGCACGACGGTCGACGGCGGTGTCCGGGGCCACGTTGCGCGTCGGCGCGG
>JBPBQU010000394.1:0-6329 GCA_050955085.1 Janthinobacterium lividum
AGCCGGTGACGATCATCTCGATCACGACCGGCGTCCTCGGGGGAGGAACACATGGCGATCCAGGTCGCAGCACGACCCGTGGTGCCCAGCGCCGCGGACGAGGTAGATCAGCAGCTACCAGCGCGCATCGCTCCCGGAGCAGGTGCCACCGTCGTCGAAGAAGTCGTCGGCCACGTCCTGCGCGTCTCCGGGCGCCTCGACGTCCATTCCGTCCCGGACGTGCGCTCCGCGCTGCACCGAGCGGTCGACGCCGGGGTGGGCGAGCTGGTCGTACTCGTCGACGACATCGTGGTCGGGGACGCCACCGGGCTCGGCGTGTTCCTCGGCGCGCACCGCCGTGCCCAGCGCAGTGGGCGCCGCCTCGTCCTGCGGGGAGTCCCGTTGCCCGCGCTGCGGTTGCTGCGGGTCACCCGACTCCACCGGGTGATGGAGGTCGAGGGTGCGCCCGTCCTGAGCGCGGGGATGCCGGCCGACGACCACGCGGTTCAGAACAACCGTGAATCCACGTCGTCGATGCCGCGCAGAGCCTCGTAGTCCAACGTGACGCAGCGGATGCCGCGGTCGGTCGCCAAGGTCCGAGCCTGCGGTTTGATCTCCTGGGCGGCGAACACGCCGGTCACCGGGCTCAGCAACGGGTCGCGGTTCATGAGCTCGAGGTATCGGGTCAGCTGCTCGACGCCGTCGATGTCACCGCGCCTCTTGATCTCGACGGCCACACTCGCCCCGGTCGCGTCCCGCGCGAGGATGTCGACCGGGCCGATGGCGGTCATGTACTCGCGTCGCACGAGGCGGTACCCGGCGCCGAGCGTCGTGATGTGCTCAGCCAACAGTTTCTGCAGGTGCGCCTCCACGCCGTCCTTGACGAGTCCGGGATCGATCCCCAGCTCGTGTTCGGTGTCGTGCAGCACCTCGAAGACGGACACCAGAAGCCGGTCGTCGCTCTTGAGGTTCTGCACCGTCCAGGTCTCGATGACACCGCGCTCGCGCGCGTCCTCGTCCGGGATCGTGACGGTGAGCTTGGCGGGTGGGCTCATCCAGTTCAGCGGCTTGTAGGAGCCGCCGTCGGAGTGGACGAGGACACTGCCGTCGGCCTTCACCAGGAGCAGTCGGGTGGCCAGGGGCAGGTGGGCGCAGAGCCGCCCCGCGTAGTCGACGGAGCAGCGGGCGATGACGAGACGCACGAGGCGCGAGCTTACGAGACCCGGGGGCCGACACCGTCCACGCCTCATCGCCCGTCTCGCAGCGGCTTGTAACGAAAACGGTCCCGGCAGCGCTTGTCCCATGAAACCGGGCGCGCCACGGTGGTGTGGAGGGGATACCACCGCGGCAGCGTCCGGTCTGTGCGTCTGTGCGTCTGTGCGTCTGTGCGTCTGTGCGTCTGTGCGGCCGGGGGCTGCGGGGATCCGGGGGCGCGAGAGTCCGGTCGATGGTTACGTGATCGTGAGTCTGGGAGCATGACGCCGTGTCCCGTTCCAACCGCCGCCGGCCTGATCCGCCGCCGCGTGGGCCGCTGGGTGGGGGTGTGGACCGCACGGTGTCCGGTCCGGACGGGGAGTGGGTGGTGCGCCAGCTGCGGGGGACGACCTCGACCAAGGCGTACCGCTGTCCCGGCTGTGCGCAGGAGATCCTGCCCGGTGTCGCGCACCTCGTCGTGTGGCCCTCGCGCGGCACCTTCAGCCCGGGCGACGGGGCCAGCGAACGGCGGCACTGGCACGCCTCCTGCTTCGAGTCCCGCGGCCGCCGGGGCGCGCGGTAGCGGCCGCACGACCGGTGACGCCACGCCCAGGTAGGTTCGGGCGGTGACCACCATCCCCACCCACCGGTCCCTGCACGACACGGACCTGCGCGGTTTCGCCTCCGACAACGCGGCCGGTATGCACCCCGACGTCCTCGCGGCCCTGGTGGCGGCGAACGGCGGCCACGTCGCCAGCTACGGTGGCGATCCGTACACCGCGGCGCTGGAGTCCGCGCTGCGCGGGCATTTCGGCCCCACCGTGGAGTCGTTCCCGGTCCTCACCGGCACCGGGGCCAACGTCGTTGCGTTGCAGGCGCTCACGAACCGGTGGGAATCTGTCGTGTGCTCCGACGAGGCGCACGTCCTGCAGGACGAGGGCGGCGCGCTCGAGCACGTGGGTGGTTCGAAGCTCATCGTCCTGCCGGGCGTGGACGGGCTCATCGACCCGGGATCGCTGGAACCCGTGGTCCGCGCGGCGCAGGGGCCCATGAAAGCCCCCGTCGGGGCGATCACCCTCACCCAGAGCAGCGAGCTCGGAACCGTGTACTCGCTGGAGCACCTGCGTGATCTGGTGCGGGTGGCCCACGACCTGGGGGTGAAGGTGCACGTCGACGGGGCCCGCCTCGCGAACGCGGCCGTCAGTCTCGGTGTCGGGCTGGGGGAGACCTCGACCCTGCTGGGCATCGACGCGGTCTCCCTCGGCGGGACGAAGAACGGCGGTGGCGTCGCCGAGGTGGTCGTGGTCGCCGCGCCCGAGGCCGCGCCCGGGGCCGCCCGCCTGCGTAAGCAGTCCCTGCAGTTGCTGTCCAAGGTGCGGTTCGTCTCGGCGCAGCTGCTCGCGCTCTTCGAGGGCGAGCTCTGGTCGCACAACGCGGCAGCGGCGAACGACGCCGCCACCCGGCTCGCGGCCGCGCTCGCTGTCCTCGGGGTCCGCATCACCCGGCCCGTGCAGGCGAACGCGGTGTTCGCCGCACTGCCTCCGGCGGTCGCCGTTGCCGCCGCGGCGCGTACGCCCTTCCATGTCTGGAACCCCGCCTACGACGCGGCCACCGTCGAGGTGCGCTTCGTCACGAGTTTCGACACCCAACGGGGCGATGTCGACGCGCTCGCGGCGGTGCTCGCCGAAGAACTCGCCCGGTGAGCGATCCCGACGAGATCCGCGCCGCCACGGTGCTCCCCGCCCGCCGCGAGGAGGTCGAACTGCACACCGCGGACGGTCTGACCCTCGTCGGGGAGCTCGCGCTGCCGGCCGACCGTGACCCCGTCGCGACGCTCGTCACGCTCCACCCGTTGCCCACGGCCGGGGGTTTCATGGACAGCCACGTGCTGCGCAAGGCCTCCTACCGGTTGCCCGCGCTGGCGGATCTCGCGGTGCTCCGGTTCAACACCCGTGGCACCACGAGCCCGCGCGGCACCAGCGAGGGGAGTTTCGACGGGGGCCGGGCGGAACGCTTCGACGTGGCGGCCGCACTGGAGTTCGTGGAGTTCCGGGATCTGCCCCGGGTGTGGCTGCTGGGTTGGTCCTTCGGCACGGATCTCGCGCTGGTCCACGGCCGCGATCCGGTGGTGGAGGGGCTGATCCTGCTCTCACCGCCGCTGCGCTGGTCGACACCCGCGGACCTGCAGGCGTGGGGGGAGTTCGGTCGGCCCGTGACGGCCCTCGTCCCCGAGTTCGACGACTTCCTGCGCCCACCCGAGGCGCGGGCCCGTTTCGCTGCGCTGCCCCAGGCCGAGATCGTCGCCGTCGAGGGGGCGAAACATCTCTGGGTCGGGGAACCCATGGTGCGCCGCGTCCTCGACGAGGTCGTGAACCGGGTGAACCCGGTCAGGTCGCCGTTGCCGACGTGCTGGCCGACCCGCGGTTAACGGGCGCCCGGGCAGGACCCGCACGAACGCACCGCGACGGCCTCGCCGGCGCCGACCACCTCGGTAGCAGCAACGGCCGGCACGCCCGCTGCTCCGGAGGGGCGAGCCTGCGCGGTTGCCCGCTCCGTACCGGTCGTCGAGCAGACTCGAGCCTGAGCAGGCGCTCACGTCAGCGCGGTGCGGCCGCCCGTTGGTTCTCGCCCGCGCTGTGCGGGGAGGACAACCCCACGAGGTCGATCTCGTCCAGGTCGTCGTCCTCCTGGCGGGGCGCGTCCTGCTGCTGTGAGGGCACGGCCGAGTTGAGACCCAGCAGACCACGCAGGTCGTCGAGCTGGTCGGTGATCTGGCCGCGCTGCTGCATGAGTTCGTCCACCTCGTTCTGCGCGTTGGCGCGGCTGCGCTCGGCCTGCTCGCGCGCGGAATCGACCATCTGCTGCGAGCGCGTCCGGGCGTCGGTGAGCAGCTCGTCCGCCTCGCGGCGCGCCGTCTCGCCTCGGACCGCAGCCTGGGCGACGGCGTCCGCGCGGATGGACTCCGCCGCTTCGACGGCTTCGGCGGCGCGTTCCTCGGCTTCGTTCGCACGCTGTTCGGCCTCCACGATGCGTGCAGCCGTGCGGGCCGCGGCGACCTCGAAGCGCAGCCGGTCCTCCTCGGTCGCGCGCTCGCGGGTCGAGGCGAGCGCGAGCTCCTGCTCGCGGACGGCCGCGTCGGTGGCGGAGCGCAGCTCGATCACCTCGCGCTCGGCCTGGGCACGCAGCGCGGCGACCTGACGTTCAGCGGCCGCGATGGACTCGGCGCTCTCGTGCTCGGCGCCGGCCCGGAGCCGGTCGGCGTCGCGCTGCGCCGCGGCGGTGACCTCCTGAGCGGTGCGCTGGGCGGCGTCCACGAGTCCGTCGGCCTGCGCCTTCGCGCGCGTGACGATCTCCTCGGCGTCGCGAGCCGCCTCACCGGTGCGGCGACGAGCATCCGCGTCGGCCTGACCGCGGGTCTGGGCGGCCTCGGTGCGGGCCTCCTCGCGCAGCCGGTCGGCGTCGCGTCGCGCGGAGCGCAGGATCTCCCCGGACTGGTCCTCCGCGAGGCGGAGCAGCTTCTCCATCCGGGCGCCGAGACCCGAGTAGGTCGGCTTCTCGTTCTCGCGCAGTTCCTTCTGGGCCTGGCTCAACTCCGAGGCCACCCGCAGTGCCCGGGCGTCACTCTCCTCCACCCGGGCGCGTGCCTCGAGCAGTGCGTCGTCGAGGTGCTGCAGGCGGGCTTCGACCTGGCTGCGGTCGTAACCGCGCACGACCACGCTGAAGGCGTCGTTGGACTCGTTGGACACCGGGGGACCTCCGGGCTGGGCGTGGCGATGGCGGACGTGGCACCCGAAGCGTAATGCGGGTCGCGTGCCGCGAGTCGGGGCGACACGGCGCTCCCGCGGGTGGATAGCGTGCCCGGATGCTCGTCGCCTTCTCCGTCTCCCCGTCCGGTGGTCCCGTCCCCCAGGGCGAACCCGACTCCGTCAGCCCCAACCCCGCCAGTCCCGACTCGGTGAGCGCGGCGGTGGCCGACGCCGTGCTGGTCGTGCGCTCCTCGGGGTTGTCGCATCGCACCGACTCGATGTTCACCACCATCGAAGGCGGGTGGGAGGAGTGCATGGACGTCGTGCGCCGCGCCTGCGAGGCCGTCGGGCGTCATGGTCCACGGGTCTCGCTCGTGCTCAAGGCCGACATCCGCCCCGGGCACGAGGGTGAGCTGACGGGAAAGCTCGATCGTCTCGAAGCGGCCGTCGAACGTGCGCAGGGTGAGGCGGGCCGGGGCCAGTAGCGTCCGCGCTGCGGGCGCGCTGTGGTGGCGGCCTGCGTAAGGTCGACACGTTCCCGCGCCCCGGGCATGGTGAGCGCGCCCCCGGTCAGATCAGACTCCGGCCGTGACTGAGAGGATCCTGTGCGACGCGTGCTGGCGTGGCTTTTGCTGCTCGCGGGGCTCGGCTGCGGCATCGCCGGTGTCCTCCTCCGTACCGTCCTCGCGCCGCCCGACCACATCGAGACCACCGCCGCACGCGACGATCCGGGGGTGGCCGTCGTGAGCGCCCCGGGGTTGCTCGACCTCAGCGGTCAGAGCGTGCAGGTGAGCGCGAGCGGCACACACGTCTTCCTCGGGGTGGCCCGCGCCGACGACGTGACGGCGTGGCTCGCCGATGCGGCGCACACCGAGGTCACGGGTGTCGCAGGCGACGTCAGGGACCCACGAGCGCGCACCACCACCTCCGGGTCGGGGGTCGCGAGCGATCCGCGCCTGGCGGACATCTGGCTCGCCACCAGCACGGGGGAGCAACGCGCGCAGTTGACCTGGAGCAGGAGTGCCGACCGGGGTCTTGCCGCCGCGGGAGGTGTGGTCGTCCTGGCGGCCACCGACGGGAAGGCCGCTGCGCCGCACCAGGTCTTGTTCAGCTGGGCGGCCCAGGGCCGGGCCGCGCGACATCCCGCCGGTGTGCCGTTGATCGTGGGGGGCGGTGCCCTGACGTTGATCGGTGTGCTCGGCGTGGTGCTGCGAGCGCATCCTGACCGCCGTACCCCGGTGGCCCCCGCGTGAGCCCCACTCGCCCGCGGGTGCGTTTCACGGGCCGTGCCGTCGTTCTCGCGGTCGGCGCCGGCCTGCTCGCAGGCTGCGCCCAGCTCCCCGTCGTGGCCGTACCGGTGGCCGGTGGCAAGGTCCCCCTCGTGGTCCAGCCCGCTCAGGCGGAGCGCAT
>JBPBQU010000395.1:0-6322 GCA_050955085.1 Janthinobacterium lividum
CGGCGGTCTCGGAACGCAGATCGGTGCCGCGCGAGGTGAGGGCGCTGGTCGCGAACAGCAGCCCCGCAGCGGCGAGGACACCTCCGACTGCGAGCTTTCCGCCTACGCCGCGAAGCGTCGGTCGCCACCGCGTCGTTCTGCGCTGCACGCCTCGCACCTCCTCACGACTCACCGGTAAGGGCCTAGTTCCTCACGTTCTGTTACTGAGCGACCGCTCCCCGCGCGTCATCGCACTACGCTAACCACTGAGGGCCACGACAGGTGTCCCCACCCATCGACAGACCCCGGAGGTTGACGTGGCCCGCCGCAAGGACCAGCGCGAAGCGGATACCGGCGCGAAGACCGACCCGACGCCTGTGAACGACACGACGCCTGCAGACGACGCGGCAACCCCGAGCACACGGTTGCGCCGGGTGCGCAAGGACGCCACCCTGACGGGCACCGAGAGTGCCGAACGGGCGATCAGAGCCCGCAACCAGCTGACACCCCGGTGGTGGATCTGGACGATGGTCGGGTTCATGGTGCTGGGGTTGATCTGGATCGTGGTGTTCTACCTGTCGAGCTCGAAGTACCCGGTACCGGACTGGCACAACTGGAACCTCGTCGTCGGCTTCGGCCTCGTGCTGGTCGGTTTCGCGATGACGACACGCTGGCGGTGACGGCCCGGGGATGACCTGGACGGTCTCCTCGACACCGGCGCACATCCACAGCCGTCGTCCACCGGCTTATCCACACCCTGTGGACAGCTGTGGGTAAACCTCTCCCTTGTCCACATGGGCACCCACAACCGGTGGACGACAGCGGGGGTTCAGGCCTCGTCACTGCGGTCGACGGGCGGCGCAAGCCCCGGCGTCAGGCGTTGAGCCGGGTGGCGGCGACGCCCAGCAGGGCAAGAACGACGATGGCCACTGCCACGACGCCGAGCCATTGCACACCAACACTCTTGCCACGACTGCGGGCCAGCAGGACAGCCACGACGCCTCCCGTGAGCAGGCCCCCCAGATGCGCCTGCCAGGAGATGCCCGGGACCACGAAGCCGATCACCAGGTTGACGACGATCAACCCCACGACCTGCCCGGTCTGGCGTCCCAGCTGCCGGTTGACGACGAGCAGCGCCGCGAACAGGCCGAACACGGCTCCAGAGGCACCCACCATCAACGTGTTCGCGGTCCCCGGGAGCAGCAGACCTCCGGCAGCTCCACCGAGCGCGGAGAGCAGGTAGAGCGCTGCGAAACGCGCCCGGCCGAGAAGCGGCTCCAGGTACTGCCCCGTGACCCACAGTGCGTACATGTTGAACAGCAGATGCAGGAGACCTGCGTGCAGGAAGGCGGAGGTCAGGGGCTGCCACCAGTTGCCCGCGCCGAACGACTCCGGGTAGGCGCCGGGGTAGTTGACGAGCTCCAACTGCAGGTAGCTGTCGTACGGCAGGACAGACCGAACCCCGTACATGAGCACGCACAGCACGATGACGACCTTCGTGACGACGGTGTCACCGCTGCGGACGGCCCCGCCGAACGTCGTGCGGGCGCTGCGCACCTCACGATTCGCGTCGGCGACACAGTCGACGCATTGAACCCCGACGGCCGCGGGCCGCTGACACTCCGGGCAGACGGGCCGTTCGCAGCGTTGGCAGCGCACCCACGACTCACGGGCGGGGTGACGGGGACAGACGGGTACGGCGTTCACGTCACGTCCAACGCTCGAACCGTCCGCCTCGTTCGAACCCCCGTTCGCGGCGATGTTCAGTCGCGCTCGATGTCCACACCGGAGATCACGACGGGTTCGCGCGGGACGTCCCCCGGGCCGGTCGGGAGCGTGGCGATGGTGTCGACGATCTGGCGGCTGGCCTCGTCGGAGACCTCACCGAAGATGGTGTGACGGCCATTGAGGTGTGACGTGGCCGCGACGGTGATGAAGAACTGCGAACCGTTGGTGCCGTGACCGGCGACCTTGCCGGCATTCGCCATGGCCAACAGGTACTTCTTGTCGAAACGCAGGTCGGGGTGGATCTCGTCGTCGAACTGGTAGCCCGGTCCGCCCCGGCCGTCCCCACGGGGGCAACCACCCTGGATCATGAATCCCTCGATGAGGCGGTGGAACGTGAGACCGTCGTAGAACGGCTCCGTCTTCGACTCCCCCGAGACCGGGTCCTTCCACTCCTTCGTGCCCTCGGCGAGCCCGACGAAGTTCGCCACCGTCTTGGGGGCATGGTTCTCGAACAGTTCCAGGCGGATGTCGCCGTGGTTGGTGTGCAGAGTGGCGTGCATGCGTGCATCCTCCCACGCACGCCGTCCACGCTGGCGATCTGGCCCGTCCTGCGGTGTGATGGCACGATCAGTGATCGTCAGCGGGGATCGTCAGCGGGGGTCGTGAACGGGGCACATGTCCTGCGGGTCGCCCGTTGCTCCGGCGAGCGGGCCCGCAGGTGCCCACGCACGACCCGGCTACCACCTGACGCGGACGAACGCACCGGAACGCCACCGCACGGGAAAACGAATGCACACGACAAGGAGCACCGGATGTCTCTGACGAAGATTCCCACCGAGAAGCTGCAGTCCCAGGTCCGTGAGCAGGGGGCAGCCCTCGCCGACAAGGTCGGACCCGCGATGGACAGCGCGCGCGACTGGGCGACCCCCCGCGTCGGGGCGGCCGTCGAGTGGGCCCAACCGCGGTTGGAGGGTGCGGCGCCGCGTCTCGAGGCCGCCGTGACCAAGGTGGGACCGGCCTTCGACATGGCCCGCGACAGGCTTGTCGACGACCTGTTGCCGCGTCTGGTGAAGACCGTGAACGAGGCCGCCGCTGCCACCAGGGACAGCACCAGGAGTGGTGCTCCGGCGCTTGCCGCCGCGGCGACGACCGCAGCCACGGCGGCCGCAGGTACTACCGCGGCCGTCAGCTCGGCGCAGAAGACGGTCGGAGCCGTCAAGGAGACCGCCACCAAGACCGTCACGAAAGCCGCCACAAAAGCCGCCAAGAAGGCCGCGCGGAAGAAGGTCAAGAGCACCGGGCGCAAGGTCAAGACCGCTCGCACCGCGACCAGGGCGGGGTCGAAGATCGCCAAGAAATCGCTGTCGCTGGCCGGTAAGCAGGGAAAGAAGGTCGCCACCCGGCGCACGCAGGACGCGATCGCCGCGCTCAAGGGCGGGGCGAAGCCGAAGCCGAAGGGTCGCGGCAAGAAGTTCCTGCTGGTCTCGCTGATCGTGGCCGGCGGCGCGGTGGCCTTCTCCGCCGTGCGCAACCGGCAGAAGGAGGACCCGTGGGCCGCCCCGGGTGCCGCCTGGACCCCCGCCGCGCCGACCAACACGCCGATCGCGACCGCGCCCCCGCTGCCGGACCCGTCGATCAACGAGCCGGACGGGGCCGTGCGCCCCGAGACGGTGAACGGCGACAAGAAGGCCTGACGACAAGGTCTGATCCGGGCTGACGCGAACCCCTTCCCCACGTCGGGAGGGGGTTCGCTGTCCTCCTGACTTGGGTGAGCCCGTGGCGATCAGCGGCTCATGGCGGGTCTCGGACCGGACGCCCGGAGTCGCCGCGCCAGGGACGCGCCGACCACCACGAGCGCCACGGCCGACCACAACACCTCGCGCTCCATCAGTTGCGCTCCGACCGAGTTGGCGACGTAAGCCGGCAGTGCAGCCACGATCCATTCGGGACGCCGGGCCACCGCCGCGAGGGCGAGGACCGGCAGCAGGTACCAGGGGTAGGCCGGCGTGATCACGAGCATGGTCGACCCCAGCAGGACCAAGGCGCCCTCGGCCATCGACAGGGAGGGCGTCCGCCGTGCGACCAGCACGGCGATCACCAGGAGCACGACGAGCGCCACGGGCGTCCGGGCGCCCGATGGGACGTGCAGGGCGGCCAGGACCGCGTACTTGGAACCGGAGTCGAAACCCTCCTGGGCCAGGTAGGCGGGTAGGAAGCCGAACACCAGGGTTCCTGCGCCTGCCACGTAGGGCACGTAGCTCACCAACGTGGTGAGCACGGCAACCACGGGTACAAGCCACTGCCGGCCCTGTCCCCCTCGCAGCGGCGCCACCGCGGGCAAGGCGGCTGTCGGCAGCAGCTTCGCCGAGACCGCCCCACCCAGGAGCAGCCCCGCGGCGAGCCGGCGTCGCCACGAGTACGGACGCGGCACCGCGAGCACCAGGGCCGTGCCTACCAGCAGGGCGGCAGCGAGCATGTCGACGTGCGCGCCGTTCGCCGCCTCGTGCGCGGTGAGCGGCGCCCAGCCGAAGAGGAGCGCCCAGCGGGGATCACGCCCCTGACGCCGCAGCACCAGACCCGCCATCCACGTGGTGAGCACGGCGAGCAGAGCACTGCCGAGTTGCAGTCCGAACGTACCCGCCGACCACGGGGTCACCGACGCCACCAGCAGGAACCAGGTCTCCGCCACCGGAGGGTAGATGGTTACCACGCGGGGACGATTGATCGGGGTGCGAGGGTCGTCGCGCGTCAGGCGAGCCAGTTCCCCGGGTGCGTCGGGGGGGAACTCGCGGACGGTCGGGAGTCCACCGGCGTCGTCGGCGCCCAGACCGGGGAACAGGATGGGGTCACGGAGCCGGGCGAGGGCGTCGTCGCCTGGGGCCCAGCGGTACGGGGACACCCCCGCGAGCTGGACGCGCCCGTCCCACACGTACCGGTAGGCGTCGGTCGAGGACAGTGGTTTGGACGTCAGGCCCGGCAGCTGGCAGAGGATCGTCCCGAGCACCACCAACGTCAGCGCTCGCCGCCCGGCCCCGCTCTGTGGACCGGGACCTCGCAGCACCCACCAGGCAGCCAGCGCACAGACTGCCGAGCCGGCCAGCACCACGAGCAACCAGCGATCCCGGTCCACGGCCATCGGCCCCACGAGGCGCAACGCCACCGCGACCCCCACGCAGACCAGACCACCTACCATCAGGCGAACCGTGCCAGCCGGAACGGGGTCCCGGATCGTCGGCCGCGTGGGCGGCGAGCTGATCTCCACGGGGACACCTTCCACGATCCCCCGGACGCCCGCGTCTCCGACTCGCAGCACACCCAGGTGATAACCCGCACCCGTGTCCACCGGTGTCACGTCGAAAGCGGCGCCATCTCCCTCCGCCCGGCACAGCAGCCGTGATGGGGAACATCCATCTGGGCCGCCGCATCGTGCAGCGAGCCGGAGGGGGCAGCCGGGTGCCGCTCTCACCCGAGACGGCGGCCCCGCACCTCGCAATTGGTCGCGGCGTCTCCCGCTGCCCCGAGCCACTTGCGCTCCCGCTGAGCGCGCCGCGCCAGGAGCCGCCGCTGTCGGGACGGCTCCATCAGCTGGATGAGGAAGCACACGGAGATGATTCGGACGAACGCCGACAGCCAGCTGGACCAGGGCGCATTTTCGATTGCCGAAGCGAGGACGACACAGACCAGGGAGAAGACGATCCACACTGCCCACAGACGCCATCGGCGAGGTTGATGACGACGGGTTTGACGAGGGTGGGCACTCACGCCCACATCCGCGGTGCGACGGGCGGCCAGAGCTGACCCGAACACTTGTGTGGCAGTGGTCCCAGAGTGGAGACGAGGGGACTTGAACCCCTAACCCCCTGCTTGCAAAGCAGGTGCGCTACCAATTGCGCCACGTCCCCGAAACAGCGGGCTCAGCGCACCGAGTCGGTGGCCTCTGCCCACAGGTCGCGTTCCGCCTTCTCCGACGCCTTACGGCGCCACACCACAGCAGCACCCGCGACAGCGGCCACGAGGAGCAATTTCTTCATCATGACCTCCACAGGCTCAGCGACGGTCTCAAACGCTAGCACGCACTCGGTGCACGTCGAGAACCGCGGTCCGGGAGCGACGCCGCATCGGCCGACCCCCCGCCACCGCGAAGCGGGACGCACCTCTCAACCGGGTGAAAGTTCCGCATTCACCCCTCGGTGAGGGGGATTGTGTCCTAACTTCCCGGGAGAGCGGCGAGGACGCCGCGAGAACACTTCCGACCATCTAAGGACCGACACCATGCGCCTTGCGCGCCGCCTCACCCTGTCCGCCCTCGCCGGGGCGACCCTCATCGGTACCTGCGCCCTGACCGGCGCCTCCGCACAAGCCGCCACCCCGAGCCCCGCCGCGGGGGGCGACACACACGCCGTCGTACCGAAGGTCGGTACCCCGTTCCCCTACGTCGGGTTGGTTCGCGCCGCCGGTGCAGACCGTTACGAGACCGCGGCCATCATCGCCCAGGGCTCCTTCCAGCCCTCCGCGAACTCGACTGTCTTCATCACCAGTGGTGAAGCGCCGGCCGACGCCCTCACCGCCGGCCCGGCAGCCGCCTCCCTGGAGGCACCCCTGCTGCTCACTCAGG
>JBPBQU010000396.1:0-6308 GCA_050955085.1 Janthinobacterium lividum
CCGCAAGCTCGGGACCCTCGCCCGGTTGTTCGGGGCGCAGACAACCCCTGACCATCGCGCGCTGAACGACGCACGCGCCACGGTCGACGTCCTGCACGCGCTGCTGGGCCGCCTCGGCAACCGCGGCATCCAGACGATGGAGGACCTCACGTCCTTCGCGACGACGGTGACCCCCTCACGTCGTGCGAAAAAACACCTCGCGATCGGTCTGCCGTCCGCACCCGGGGTCTATCAATTCCGTGACGGCAACGGCCGGGTCCTCTACGTCGGCACCTCGGTCGATGTGCGGCGACGTGTCTCGTCGTACTTCACGGCGTCCGAGACCCGCCCGCGGATGACCGAGATGGTGCGCGCGGCCAGCACGGTCGTGCCCGTCGTGTGCGAGACCCCGCTCGAAGCCCGGGTGCGAGAGCTGCGGCTCATCGCCGAGCACGAACCGCCGTACAACCGGCGTTCGCGCAACCCCGAGAGGGTGACCTGGGTCAAGCTCACGGCCGATGCCTGGCCACGGTTGTCACTGGTCAAGCAGGTGCGCGACGACATCGGCGCAGGAGCGGCATACCTGGGCCCGTTCCGTTCCACTACCCGGGCCGAGCTCGCGGTGGCCGCATTGCACGAGGCGCATGCGCTGCGCCAGTGCACGCGTCGCATCCCGAGGAAGCCGCGGGCTGACGGTCCGGGCCCGTGCGTACTCGCCGAGCTCGGACGCTGCGGCGCGCCGTGCCTGGGCGTCGAGCGCGGTGGACAGGATGCCGAGTCCTATGCGGGCATCGTCGATGCCGTCCGCACCGCCCTGCACGCAGACGCGACCGGGGCCCTGCGCGCCGGGACGGAACGGATGGCGTTGCTCGCGGGTCAGGAACGCTACGAAGAAGCCGCGACCACCCGGGACCGCCTCGAAGCGTTCCTGCGTACGGCCGACCGGGCCCAACGACGCGCGCCGCTGGCGGGCGCTCCCGAGGTCGTCGCCGCCCGCCGCGGCACGCCGACCCCGGGGTGGCCCAGCGGCGGGTGGGAGGTCGTCCTCATCCGCTACGGCCGCCTCGCCGGGACGAGCCTCACCCCGCGGGGGGCGGACCCGATGCCGTTCATCGCCGCGCTCCAGGCCACCGGCGAGGTGGTCGCGACACCGGGACCGGACCGGGCCGGGTTGCTCGTGGAAGAGACCGACGTGCTGATGGGCTGGCTCGACCAACCAGGTGTTCGCCTGGTCTCGGTCGTTGATCCCGACGCCTCGCCCTGGACGTGTCCGGTGCGGGGGGCGGGGTGGGCCCGACACCGCCTCGAAGCATGACGTCGACGGCTCGACCGGCCTAGCGTGTGCATGTGGAGTCGCAGGCTTACCAGAGCTCGTTGACGCTCTTCTCTGGTACGGACAAGGTACCGGTGGCCCCTGGGCCCGGACCGGTCACCGACGCGGCGGACGAGCAACTCGCCGACCTGCGTCGACGCATCGTCGACCCGGTCGTCACGGGTTTCTTCACCCCCGAGGAACTCGGGGAAGTCTCGGTGCACTGGGTCGAACATGGCGACCCGGGCGATACCTATGTCCGGATCACGGCCGTCCAGATTACCGCCGTCCGGACCACCGCCGTGGACGAGGTCTTCGGCGACTGGCTCACGAGCGACACCTGGCGCGGCGAACACGGTCCGTTGTCGGACGCGGAGTACGCCGCCCGCCTCGCCGACCACCTCGAGGACTGGTTCTGCGAGACCCGCATCGGCTGGGGACAGCAGCGGCGGGCGAGCTACGAGCCGCCAGAGTGACCCGCGGCCTCCCGTTCCAGGGCCGCGAGGTCGACGAGCAGACTCGCGGCGCCGTAGAGCCGCTCGCTCAGTGCGTCGATGCCGGGCGAGAGCACCGTGAGGTCCCCCCGCTCGGCAAGGTCGGCGAAGATCCCGTCGTTGCTGACGACGAGCACCTCGATGGGGTCCGGCACGCTGCCCGCCGCGGCGAGCAGGGCGAAATCGGCGACGTCAGCGCCGTCGGCGACGGGCTGGGCGAGATCGGCGAACTCGGCCAGCCAGGGCTTGGAACGTTCGACCGCGCCGGCCTGACCGGCCAGCGCGACGTGGTCGGCCTGACGGGCCAGCTCCACGACGACGGCGAGGCGGGCCCGCAACCGGCCCCGGGCCGCGCGCAGGTTGTCGAGGTCGACGAGCAGCACCCGGGTCGCGCCGGCCCCCGCCCAGACGGGGTAGTCGCGCACGAGGACCTGCAGGGCCTCGCTCAACGGGTCCGGGCCGGCGTCCTCCTCGGGGTGACTCGCCGCCTCCGGATGAGCCACCCCCGCACGGCCCCGATGCTGCGTGCGGTTCACGGCCGCCACATCGGCGAGCCGGAACCACTCATACTCGTCCCACTCGCTCGGTCCGCCGCCCAGTCCCATGCCCGCCAGCCTCCCAACCCGGGGCGGTTGCGCCAGGCGGCGCGCCCGAAGATCACCGGCGGAGTTGCCCGACCCCGTCCTGTCCACACCCTCCGCAGGCCGACTCGAGAGGTTGCCGACGGGCGGGGGACTGTGCAGTGGGCTGCTCGAAGCGGACCCGCACGCCGCCAAGCTTGATGGCGCCCGTCCCCAGCGACGCCGGTAGCGCGGTGATCAGGTCACGCGCGTGCCGGTCGTCGGTTCTCCGGACGCCGGACGCCGGACGCCGGACGCCGGACGCCGGACGCCGGACGCCACTAGGCTCCTTCCGTGATCACCGCCATCGTCAACGTGCGCACCGACGGCCGGCACATCCCCGAGGTCGCGACGGCGCTGGCCGAGCTCGACGGTGTCTCCGAGGTCTACTCCGTCACGGGTGACGTCGACCTCATCGTCATGGTCCGCGTACAGGAACACGAACAGCTCGCCGACGTCATCGCGGGCAGCATCAACAAGGTGGAAGGTGTCGTGGACACCACGACGAACATCGCTTTCCGCGCATACTCCCGGCACGACCTCGAGAGCGCCTTCGCACTCGGCTTCGAGTGATCCGGAAGGTCACGTCGAGCTCGCACGCACCCACCGGTCGAGGACGTCGGCTGCTGCGCCCGAATCGAGCGAGGCCTCAGCGCGGAGCACGCCCGCACGCAGGTGTTCGACGAGCGCCGGCGCCGGGTCGGCTTCGCCGGAGCCCGTCCGCCTGACCCCGGCCGCGACCATGGCCGCTGCCGCGTTGAGCACGACCGCGTCCCGCACCGGCCCCCGGACGCCGGCGAGCAGCTCACGTGCGACGCCCGCGTTGTGGCCGGCGTCGGCGCCGCGCAGGTCCGCCAACGACGACCGCGGCATCCCGAAGGCGTCGGCCGCGTCGAGGACGGTCTCGCTGACCCGTCCTCCCGCGACGATCCAGATCCTCGCCGGGCCGGTGGTGGAGAGCTCGTCGAGGCCGTCCTCGCCACGAAAGACGAGCGCGGACGTGCGCCGCGCGGCGAACACACCAGCCACCAACGGCGCGAGCCGACGGTCGGCCACACCGACGGCGGCGGCACCCGCGCGGGCGGGGTTGGTCAACGGGCCGAGCACGTTGAAGGCCGTCGGCACCCCGAGGCTGCGACGAGCCCCGGCCGCGAAACGCATCGAGGGGTGGAAGACCTGCGCGAAACAGAAGGTGATGCCCACGTCGACAGCCAGCCGTCCCACCCGCGCGGGTGGGAGATCGAGGCGGACGCCGAGGGCCTCCAGGACGTCCGCGGACCCGGAGGAGGACGACGAGGCCCGGTTGCCGTGCTTGACGACGCGGTGGCCCGCCCCCGCCAGCACCAGCGAGGCCATGGTCGAGATGTTGACCGTGTGGGCGAGGTCGCCGCCGGTCCCCACCAGGTCGACGATCGGCCCGGGAACGTCGAGTGGGACCGCATGCGCGAGCATCGCGTCCGCCAGCCCCGTCAGCTCGGCAGCCGTCTCACCCTTGGCCCGCAGGGCGACGAGGAACGCCGCGAGCTGCACGTCGCCGGCCTCGCCGCGCAGGACCTGGTCCATCGCCCAGGTCGCTCGCTCGACGTCGAGGTCGTGCCCGGCCAGCAGCTCGGTCAACAGGCCGGGCCAGGTAGGTGTGCTGGTAGAGGTCATGGGGGTCCTCGACTCGGCCGGAAAGGGGTGCGCGGTTTCCCGCAGGGCACCGGAACGTCCGGCGCCGGGCAACCCTACTGATCTCCCTGACCACCCCCGGAGCAGGACCGACCGCGGGCCGCGGGAAGGACACCCACCACGCTTCGACCAGGTGGGGCTCTGCCTTGCCTCCCCGGCCGCACCCGGTCGGCGCATTCCCGACATGAGACCTGCACGCTGGGTGTCGAACCTCCCCCACCTGGGTCAGGGGAGATCTACGACACGTTGTCGGTGGGCCGAGCGGCGAAGGTCGTGGGTGGTGGGGCATGATTGATGACGTGGCGAGTGCACAGGCTGTCCAGAGCAGTACCGCAGGTCCGACTCACGGGTCGGTGAACCGACCGAACATGGTCTCGGTCGGGGTGATCGTGTGGCTCTCGAGCGAGCTGATGTTCTTCGCCGGCCTCTTCGCCATGTACTTCACGATCCGCTCGGTGGTACCTGCCCTCTGGACGTCAGGGCCCGCACTGCTGAACGTCCCCTTCGCGAGCGTGAACACGACGATCCTGGTGATCTCGTCGTTCTGGTGCCAGTTCGGGGTGTTCGCGGCTGAGCGCTTCCAGCCTCGCCGGACGGGTCGCCTGTGGCAGCTCGGCACGTGGGGCATGCAGGAGTGGTTCGCCCTCACCTACCTCTTCGGCGGGATCTTCGTCGCAGGTCAGGTCTACGAGTACGCATCCCTCGCGCACGACGGTCTC
The DNA here is from genome assembly GCA_050955085.1 of Janthinobacterium lividum. Classification (GTDB taxonomy): domain Bacteria; phylum Actinomycetota; class Actinomycetes; order Actinomycetales; family Kineococcaceae; genus Kineococcus. The sequence continues at coordinate 4,796 of JBPBQU010000396.1, forward strand.
ACCATCGCGACGAACGCCTACGGCTCGGTCTTCATCCTCACGACCGGTTTCCACGGTATCCACGTCCTCGGTGGACTCGTCGCCTTCTTGATGGTGATCGGGCGTTCCTTCACCTCCAAGCGCTTCGGACACCAAGAGGCCACCAGTGCCATCGTCGTCTCGTACTACTGGCACTTCGTCGATGTCGTGTGGATCGGCCTGTTCACCGTTATCTACATCCTCAAGTAACGGCCCTCGCGGCGGCAGTGTTCCCGCCGCCGCCTCGGCCACCCCCGCTCCTCGACCATCACCGCACCTCACTGCACCTCGAAGATCACAGGTTTCGAAGTCCCCCAGGAAGCGAGCATCACCACCGTGACAAGGACCTTCACCGCACTCAGCGCCCGACGGCGCCACCCGCTGGCCGTCGTCGTGCTGATCGCGTTGGCGCTCCTCCTCGTCGGCGGCCTGTACGCCGCACTCGCCCCGCGTAGCGCGGAGGCGTCGACGACGACGGCGTCCGCCGACGACATCGAGGCGGGGAAGAAGCTCTTCCTCGCGAACTGCTCCACCTGCCATGGCCTCAACGCCCAAGGCGGCGGGGTCGTGGACGGCAAGAACCCAGGCCCGTCCCTCATCGGGGTGGGCGCGGCGTCGGTCGACTTCCAGGTCGGCACCGGGCGCATGCCGCTGAGTCAGTCCGGGCCGCAGGCGCCGGCCACGACCAAGGTCCGGTTCTCCCAGGACCAGATCGACCAGATGGCGGCCTTCATCGCCTCCCTCGCACCCGGTCCCGCGATCCCGACGGACGAGGTGCTGGACGTGGCCGGCGTCAATGCCACCGAGCTCGCCCGCGGTGCCTCCATCTTCCGCACCAACTGCGCCATGTGCCACAACTTCGCGGCCAAGGGTGGCGCCCTCACCGAGGGTAAGTACGCGCCCAGCCTCGACGGTGTCTCGGCCAAGCACATCTACGAGGCCCTGGTCACCGGTCCCCAGTCCATGCCGGTGTTCAACAACAACAACATCAGCGAGGACGACAAGACCGCGATCATCGCCTGGCTGACCCAGGACGAGAAGCGTCCGGACCCGGGCGGGTTCACGCTCGGCTCCGTCGGGCCCGTCAGCGAGGGTCTGCTGGCCTGGATCGGTGGCATCGGACTGCTCATCGGCTGTTCGGTGTGGCTGGGGATGAAGGCGTCCTGATGACGACACGACTGCTGGTCGCGGCGCGGAGCACCGACCACATCACCAACGGGTGGAGAGCATGAGTCACATCGAACGCGCCGAAGAGGCGCACGGGCAGGCAGGCACCACCCTCGCCGAGTCTGCGGGCGGCGACCTCGACCACTTCGATAACCCGGGCCTCCCGGAGCACCGTCACCGCATGGGCGACACCGACCCCAAGGCCGCCAAGCGCGCCGAGCGTCAGGTCGCCGTCCTGTTGGTCCTGTCCATGGTGGGCACCATCGGAGTCATCGTCTCGATCATCGCGATCAAGTACGACGGCAGTTTCGAACGGATCAGCTCCTCC
>JBPBQU010000397.1:0-6293 GCA_050955085.1 Janthinobacterium lividum
CACCTCCCGCGCACTGGACCCTCGAGGGTGCTCGCCAGGCGGACGTGCAGACCCCGGCACCGGTGCGCCCGACTCGAGTCGAGGTCGACCCGGTCGTCATGGACGCGGTCGTCGTGGACCCGGTCGTCGTGGACCCGGTCGCCGCGGGGCCAGTCGCCGTGGGGCCAGTCGCCGTGGGGCCAGTCGCCGTGGGGCCTGTCGCCGTGGGGCAGGCCGCGGCAGGCCGTGTCAGCCGTCGGGTGCCGGAACTCACAGCGCACCGAGGTAGAGCGGGCCGGTCTCCTCGACGGAGACGACCTGTGGTCCGAGGAAGCGCTGCGCCAGGCGTCGGAACGGAGTCGAGTCCCCCGTCGCGGTGAAGCGGTGCCGGGGTTCGCCCCTGCTGTCCGGGCGCAACAGGTCGCGGGCCGAGAGTTCCCGGTAGACGTCGAACGCGGTCTCCTCGGCGCTGGACACCAGCGTCACCTCGTCACCGACCACGCTGCGCAGGACCGCCATCAGCAGCGGGTAGTGCGTGCAACCGAGGACGAGGGTGTCCACGTCGGCCGCCACCACGGGCGCGAGATAACCCCGCGCCGCGCTCAGGAGCTCGGGACCACTCGTGATCCCGCGTTCCACGAAATCCACGAACGCTGGGCACGCCGCCGTGGTGAGCGCGAGGTGCGGCGCCGCCGCGAAAGCGTCCTCGTAGGCGCGCGAACCGACGGTCGCGAGGGTGGCGATCACGCCGATGCGACGGTTGCGGGTGGCTCGCACGGCCCGGCGCACCGCCGGTTGGATGACCTCCACGACAGGGACGTCGTAGCGCTCGCGCGCGTCGCGCAGCATGGCCGAGGAGGCGGTGTTGCAGGCGATGACCAACATCTTGACGCCCGACTCGACGAGGTCGTCGAGGACATCGAGGGCATAGCGACGCACCTCGGCGATGGGTTTCGGCCCGTAGGGGCTGTGCGCGGTGTCGCCGACGTAGTGGACCGCCTCGTGGGGCAGCTGGTCCAGTACGGCCCGGGCGACGGTCAGACCGCCCACCCCGGAGTCGAAGATCCCGATGGGCGCGTCACGATCAGCAGGCACGGTTGACCACCCGGGAAGGATAAGCGCCCGCACTGCTCAGCTCAGGGAGCGGACGAGCGTCTCCTGCAGATGAGTCGTGAAGTCGTAGACCGCCCAGGCCCAGCGGGCGGGGTCGTCGCCGGTGAGCCCGACCGCAGGATCGGGGTCGTCGCTCACCCCGAGGCGGGTACCCAGGGCGAGGCGGATGTCGTTGAGCGCTGCGAGCCACACCCGGGCCCCCTCGGCGTCGAGCTGGACGCGACCGCCCTGACCCTCGACCGGGGCCAGCGTCGCCAGCATCGCCCGGGCCGCGTCGGCCTTGCGCTCACGCAACCCGCGTTCGGTGAAGCGGCGGAACTCCGCCGACGCGTCCGGGTCCTTGTCCCCGTAGGCGTCGGGCAACAGACGGCGCAGGACGTCGTCCTCGGGCGGTGTCGTCGGCCCACCACCCAGCCCTTCGGCGCCGAGGTCCTCCTCGAAGGCCGCGAAGTCGGGCAGGTCGGCGAGCCCGAGCTCGGCCTGCAGCGGGTCGACCTGCCGCTGCGGTGCGTCGAGGAGTTCGAGGACCTCGCGCGCCAGCGAGGCCAGCACGTCAGCCTCGGTGGTGCGCAGGGTCAAGGAGAACAAGCCTTGGCGGGAACGGCGGAACGTCGCCATCAGCGGTGATCCCTCGCTCGGCTCTGTACGCAGCTCATTCGTTCCTCGGCAACCCGATCGTCCGTCTGCAACTCAATCGTCCTTCTGCAACTCAATCGTCCTTCTGCAACTCAGTCGTCCTTCTGCAACGTCGCCCACAGGCCGTAACCGTGCATGGCCTCGACGTCGCGCTCCATCTCCTCGCGCCCGCCCACGCTGACGGCCGCACGACCCTTCTGGTGGACGTCGAGCATGAGCGCATCCGCCTTCGCCTCGGAGTATCCGAAGTGGGTGCGAAAAACGTAGGCGACGTAGGACATCAGGTTGACCGGGTCGTTCCAGACGATCGTCACCCAGGGGGCGGCGACGTCGGAGGCGAGGTCGGCCTCCGGTCGCTCCAGCTCCACGGGAGCGGTGAGGACGGTCGGCACGCGATCCAGTCTAGGGACCACCCGCGGCGCGGTTCACCCGTGCGTCGCGGTGGTGCACGGCCTACTGCCCGGGCCCGGCTAGATTCGACGCCATGGCGAGCCCCGCGCGCTCCACTGCGTTGATGACCGACCACTACGAGCTCACGATGCTGCAGGCCGCGCTGGCCGATGGCACCGCGGAGCTGTCGTGCACCTTCGAGGCGTTCGGGCGCCGGTTACCCGACGGACGACGCTACGGCGTCGTCGCCGGTACCGACCGCGTCCTGGACGCGGTGCGGGACTTCGTGTTCACGCCCCAGCTCCTCTCGGGGCTGCAGGGTGTCCTCGACGAGGCGACGCTGCGGTGGCTGGCCGACTACCGTTTCCGGGGGTCGATCGACGGGTACGCCGAGGGCGAGCTCTTCTTCCCCGGCTCCCCCCTGTTGAGCGTGACGGGCACCTTCGCCGAGGCGGTCGTCCTCGAGACGGTGATCCTCTCGATCCTCAACCACGACTGCGCCGTCGCCGCGGCCGCGGCCCGGATGAAGACGGCCGCCAGGGACCGCCCGCTCATCGAGATGGGTTCACGACGCACCCACGAGGACGCCGCCGTCGCCGCGTCGCGCGCGGCCTACCTGGCCGGGTTCACCTCGACGTCGAACCTGCAGGCCGGTGCCAGCTACGCCATCCCGACGTCGGGCACCTCCGCGCACGCCTTCACGTTGTTGCACCGCACCGAGGCCGACGCCTTCCGGGCGCAGGTCGCCGCACTCGGGGTCGGGACGACGCTGCTCGTCGACACGTACGACATCACCCAGGGCATCGCCACCGCGGTCGAGGTCGCCGGGCCCCAGCTGGGCGCGATCCGCATCGACTCCGGTGACCTCTCGGTGCTGGCCGTGCAGGCACGCGAGCAGCTGGACGCCCTGGGTGCGACCACGACGCGCATCGTCGTCTCGGGTGACCTGGACGAGTTCGCGCTCGCCGCGCTGGCCGCGGCACCCGTCGACGGTTACGGCGTCGGGACCCAGCTCGTCGTGGGTTCCGGTGCGCCCACGGCCGGGTTGGTCTACAAGCTCGTGGAGGTCGAGGGCCGGGCCGTCGCGAAACGGTCCACCTCGAAGGTCACCCAGGGCGGGCGAAAGATCGCGGTGCGGCGTCACCGCCCGACGGGGACGGCCACCGACGAGGTCCTCGGCGTGAGCGTGGCCCCACCGCGTGAACCGAACGACCGCCAGCTGCAGATCCCGCTCGTACGCGACGGCGAACGCGTCGCGGGGCTACCCGACCTCGAGGCGTCGCGGGCACACCTGGCCCGCGCCCTCGTGACGTTGCCCTGGGACGGGCTCGCGCTCTCGAAGGGCGACCCGGCCATTCCCACGACCGTGCTCCCGGCCCCTGCTGCCGGGACGGAGGAGATCAGGTGACCCGCGCGCTCGTGGTCGTCGACGTGCAGAACGACTTCTGCCCGGGCGGCGCGTTGGGGGTTGCCGGTGGCGACGAGGTCGCTGCGTCCATCTCGCAACTGCTGGCCCGCGACGGGATCCACTACGACCACGTCGTCGCGACCCAGGACTTCCACATCGACCCGGGTGCGCACTTCTCCGAAACCCCCGATTTCGTCGACTCCTGGCCACCGCACTGCCGGGCTGCCAGCTTCGGGGCCCTGCTGCACGACTCGCTGGACACCAGCCGGATCGAGGCGGTGTTCCGCAAGGGCCAGTACGCGGCCGCCTACTCGGGTTTCGAGGGGTCGACGTCGATCGTCACCGCCGAGGGTGGGGAACTCGTGACCGGCCTCGCGGACTGGTTGGGCGCCCACGAGGTGGACGAGGTCCACGTCGTGGGGATCGCCACCGATCACTGCGTGCGGGCCACCGCGATCGACTCCGTCGCAGCAGGTTTCCGGACCACCGTGCTGCTGGGTCTGACCGCGGGGATCTCCGCGAGCACCGTCGACGCCGCCCTGGTGCGGCTTCGCGAGGCGGGGGTCGCCCTGGTGGGCGAACCCCTCGTGGAGCCGGTCGCACCTAACGTCTGACGACCACCGTGGCGCCGAGCTTGTCGTGCAGGGCCTGGCGACGCCGGTCCCAGCACGGCCAGAGATAGTCCAACACCCGGTAGACGGGTGCAATCTGGCTGATGCCGTCCGAGGTGACCCAGCGCAGGATTGCCTGCGCCCAGCTCGGGTGCCCGGGGCGTTCCCAGTGCCGTACGCGCAGCCCGCAGATCAGCTTGCCGGGCGTCGCACCGTAGAACTTCAACGGCAGGATCGTGTATACGGCGCTCACGGCGAGGAGGACGAACGTCAAACTTCTGAGATCCGCGCGCAGGGTGGGACTGTTCAGAAGCGCCGCCGCGTCGTCTGCCCGGCCGGCAAGAACGAATTCGATGGCCCGCGAGGACACGACCGAGGCTCGCTCGAGTATCCCGTAGCCCGCTACCGCGGCAATCAGCTGTATCACGATGCCGTCGATGATCCGCGCCAGGAGGCGAAAACCCAGACCACCGAGTGCCTGACCGTCCGGGGTGGCGATCGCCTTCACCCCTGAGCCTCGGTAGTCCTGGCCGACACCCTGGCCGACACCCTGGCCACCACCCTGGCGATACCCGGCCGGTGGCCCGTAGGGGTTGGAAGGATTCTGCGGGTTGGTCGTGTCCACACGACCTCCCCACGACGTCGGGGCGGGGGGGCCGTGCGTGTGATCGGTCCATCCGGACCCGTCCCACCACCGCAGTTGCGCGGAGCGGGAGGGGTCGGGGTACCAGCCGTGCGGCGTGCTCATGTGAGCCGAGGGTGCCAGGCCCGCGGGGGCCGCGTGACACCGGTCGTGCTGGGCATCAGACGCCGAACTCCTGCGGGGAGAGGCCCACGGCGTTGCAGATGTCGCGCACGGCACCCTGCTCGTCGGTGTCGAAGTCACCGTCGGCACCACCCACGAGGACACCTACCTGTACGACGGCGCGGGCCTGGTCGGGCTTGCTGCGCAGCTTGCCGATGACCTGGAGAACCTCGATCTTGCCGAAGTCGTAATCGCTCGACAGCTTGGCGCAGTAGCGGTCGAAGGATTCGCGCAACTGGCCGGCGTCGAAGACGGCCAGCACGTCACTGCTCGCGATGAACCCGGCCGTTTTCTGCCGCTCGGTGGAGTCGATGCTGCCGTCGGCCGCGGCGATGAGTGCACACGTCGCCATGCTGGCCTCGGCGAAGTCCTTGCTCTTGAACTGGCCGACCTTCGACTTGAGCTGGTCACCGGCCAGCAGGCCCTTGCTCTTGAGATTGTCGAGGAAACCCACGGCACATCGTCCTTCCGTCGCCACCGGGGAACTCCCGGCTGCCCCCTGTGAACGGCCGGCCTGCGCCCGCGGTTCCACCGCGGGGTCAGCTGAAACGGCGCACGATCTCGGAATTGCGGTCGGCCAGCAGCTGGCGCAACGTGCGGCGGACGAAGATCCCGTCGGCGATCCGGCCCAGCAGACCCAGGGGCGAACGCCAGGCCATCCGATCCGTCATGATCGTCATCTGTGGTCCCTCGGACTCGAAGGCGTGCTCGTGGCGGAAGTCCGCGAAGACGCCCTGCGTCATCTCGTCGACGAAGCGGCGCGGCGCCTCGAGTTCGACGATGTTGGACGTGTGGGTCACCCGGACCCCGAGAAGTCGCAACCGCCACTTGACCTTCTCACCCAGGGCGATGCGTCCGCTCGTGCGCCCGGCCCCCTCGACCGCCGCCACCTTGTAGCGACGCCCGGCCACCCGCTCCACGTCGAGGTCGAGGGACACGTCGAACACCTCGCCGACAGGGGCACGAACCATGGTTCGCTGGACGATCTCGGGCACCCTGCGAACCTACCCGAGTACGCACCGTGCACATACATCGCAGGGCGGCACCGACGTCAGGGCGTCCCTCAGACCAGCGAGAGCAGGTGATCCCGGCGCGCGCGCAGCACCTCCACCGGAGCCGAGGCGGAGGGCGGCCCGGGCACGGCGGCCCGCACCTTCGCGTAGACGCTCGCGTGCGGCATCGCCCGACCCGCCGCGATGCGCCCCACCAGGCCGTGGATCTCCTTGCGCAGCAACGCGGCCGTGTGCCACGTCGCCTCCTCCTCGGCCGGCTCCGCGGGGGCGGCGTCGGGCACCTCCTCGAACGGGCGGGGGGAGGCCGTGCGGCGTCGGATGTCCGCATCGCGCTGGGC
>JBPBQU010000398.1:0-6213 GCA_050955085.1 Janthinobacterium lividum
GGCTGGGGTAAGTTTGCAACTGGTGCGTCATCTGTACGACCCGGACGGGGTGCTCGACGGATGGCAGCACCGGTTGCTGGGCTGGCACCTGGATGCGGAGGTGGTGAGCTTCTTAGCCCTCACTGGTGCCTCGGTGGACGTCGATGAATACGGCCGGAATCTGCCCTGGTATCGGGACCTTCCAGAGACGGTGGACTCTGCGCAGAGTGCTGTGCGGCGAGTGAGGGTGCGGTTCACCCAGCAGGCCGCCCGCCTACGACGGGTGTCGGCGACGCAGCGCTGAGCGTCTGGTTACCGGCGACCATCCCAAGTGCTCGCTGCACGGGGAGAGACGACCTCTTCTTCGTGACGGTGTCTGCGGCATTGCTTGATCATCACTTCGCTCTGAGAACGACGGTGCGACCACGCAGCCAACGAGACCGAGTCAGTGGTCGCTGGTTTGGTGCCGCCGTCGTGGTCCCTGTGCTCGCGGGATGTCCCTCACCGGCGTCGACGGCGCCCACCACTCCGCGCTACCGGGGGATGTGGTTTGCGGTCCTCATTCGGGGGTGAACAGCGCGAACGCGGTGTCGGGGTGGTCCGAGTGCGGCAGGGCGCCGTTGCGCCGCTCCTCCAGGTCCACCCCGCCGGCGAGGAAGAGGCTGGTGCCGGTCCAGACGGCGGAACTGCCGGCCCGTCGCTGCCAGGGACCGTCCGGGATGGTTCGCCAGGACCCGGTTGCCGGTTCGTAGGCCGCGCCCAGGGGACCGGGCGCGGGGTTGCAGCTCCCACCGAAGCGGAACGCGGGGTCGTCAGGGCCGTCACCGTCGATGCACGTGGACGTGTCTCGCGCTTTGCGAGCACCACCCCACACCAGGAGCTCGGTACCGGTCCAGGCCAGCGCTGGTCCACCGTTCACCGCGTAGGCGCCGATCGTGTCCAGAGGACCCGGATGGGTGGCGGCCCAGAGATTCGCGGCCGGGTCGAAAGCGCTCAGCCCCGCCAGGGGATCGAACGTGAGCAGTCGGCTGCCTGACCACACGGCGTTCACGTCCACATCCGTCAACGGACCAGGGTCGATGTTCCGCCAGGAGGATGAGCCCGGGTCGAAGGCCAGACCCACGTCCACCGACTCAGGGGAACCGGCCCTGCCCATCAACAGCCACTCCGTCCCCGTCCACCAACTCCGAACTGACGACCACGGCGACGTGACGGACGAGTTCGGGACGGTCAGCGGCGGCGCGGGAAGTCGGGTCCAACCGGAGGCCCCCACGCGCAGGCTCCACGCCCCGGCTTCCGGGGACCACGCCAGCACCCGACCGGCACCCGGGTTCCCCTCGCCATCCTCGTCGCCGATCCAGGTGCTCGCCGCGACCGTCGTCGCGGCCGGCCACGGCAGATCCGGAAGCCGCGACCACGATCCCGCTCCTGCGGTAGCACCGGGGGTGAAGACGGCCACGTCCAGAAACCCTGCGGGGCGGGTCTCGCACGCCGCCCACGGGTCGTAACCGCCGATGAGGACGGCGCTGGAACCCGTCCACCACAGCTGCGCGTCGCTGCGAGCTGCGAGCGGGGCGGGCGGCATCACCGCCCAGGACCCCCGCCCGTCGGGGTCGGGAGTCCAGGATGCGCCGTCGGCGGTGAGAGTGACCGCACACCCGTCGCTGAACGGTGAGGAACCACCCCACACGAGCACCTGACTTCCGGTCCACACCGCCGCCTGCCCGACCCTGAGGACGGGCTCCTGCAGTGGCGGCGCGGGCAGCGAGGTCCAGCCTCGAACGTCGGGTGACGGCGTGTCATCGAGCTCGGGGGGGTCGACGCCGTCACGGTCGCCGGTGCATGCCGTGAGAGGTGAGGCCGCGAGGGTCAATCCCGCGAGGAGCACGGTCCGCCGCCGTGGTCGCGGACTGTCGGCAGTCTCGTTGCCGTGCCTCACCTCTCACGACCCTCGAACGACGTCGGCGCATCGATGACGTCGACGGCGCGCCACTGATCAACCTGGCCGGCGGCAGGGGCGACCCCGTGGTGGCCGTGTTCGCTGCGGTTGCCACCGCAGGTTGTGCGGCCGGGTGGGGTCGTGCTGACGGCTTGCAGCCACGAGTGCACGTCGGGGCTCGACAATCCGTCGTAGCTGGCGCTCATCAGACACCCGTTCGTGGCGGATGACGGCACTGGATCGGTCGACGTGGGCGGTTGCACTGCGGCGCGACTGATCAGGGCCAGTCCGAGACCGGCGGGTGTCACAGCTCGACGGTTCAGAGTTGGGCGCTGTCGGCTTGTCAACCGGTTCATCCTGCTCGGACGCGCGGCTGGAGGTTCTGGTTCCCGCGGTCGACGTCGGCTCCCGCTGCGGGTGTGGCGATGCCCGCCCTGGGTGAGCCCACGGAGGTCCTGGCGATACCCACTTACCGGGTGCGAGAGGCTCAGATGCCGAATCCCTGGCCGCCGGTGACGGGGATCACGGCACCGTGCAGAAACGTACTGATGGCCGTCCAGCAGATGACCTCGGCGATCTCCTCCGGACGAGCGAAACGCCCGAGCGGAATGGACTCGGTGAACTTTGCCCGGCGTTCCGGCGGGAGCGGGGCGAGCATGTCGGTATCGGTGGCACCCGGGGCGACCGTATTGATGCGAATCCCCTGCGATCCGTACTCCCACATCACGGAGCGCATAAAACCTTCCAGGGCGGCCTTCGACGCGGTGTAGTGACTGCTCCCGGGGATGCCTCGGCGGGCGCTCTCGGAGGAGACGAGGACCATCGAGCCGGAACCCTGCCGGCGCATGACCTCACCCGCGTGCTTGACGGCCATCATGGCCGAGATCGTGTTCACCTCGAACACCTCACGCGCGCTCTGCGCCGTCATCTGCCCCAGTGGTTCCTGGCGCCCGATACCTGCATTCACGACCATCACGTTCAACTGCCCACCGGTTGAAACTGCCGCCTCGACCGCAGCGGCGATGCTGTCTTCGTCGCGCATGTCCGCGAGCACGGGTGTCGTGCCGGTGGGGGTTCCGCTGCCGCGATGCGTTGCCGTGACGTGGTGACCTCGCTCGACGAACGCCGCGGCGGTTGCGGCGCCGATTCCGCGTGAGGCGCCGAGGACGAGGACGGAAAGCTTTGCGTCAGGTTGCTGCATGTGGCCATCATGTACGGATCGCGCATGTACGGATCGCGGCAGTCGCCGTCAGACCCGTCTGCGATGACGCCCACGGGTTCTGCCTCTCGACTCAACGCCGGTCCTGCCTGGCGTGGCGCGGTCACTAAGGTCGGCGCGTGCCGTCCGCTGATCTCACCGCCGCGCTCGAACGGCTCGACGGGGCTCCCTACGCCCGCTACCGATCGTTGGGCGACCGCCCCTGGCCGGTGCTCGACGGTGTCGAGTTGATCGTGCGCCGCACCCAGGCCGACCCGTTCGCGCCACCCAGCCGACTCGAGGTGCACCTCGATGCCCGCGTCACCGGCTACGGCCGTTTCCATCTCGGCGCACCCGTGCGCCGCCGGGCGCTCGCCGGCTACCTCGCCCGCGCCGCGGCGACTTCCCCCAGCCCCTTCCGAATCGACGCCGGTGGACAGGAAGTGCTGCAGCGCAGCAGTTGCGAGGTGCGCACCGACGGTGGCGCGGTCCTGCGCCTCGGGTATCACCTCCCGGGCCCGCGCCGACGCATCGACGCCCGGACGGCTGCCCGCGACCTCGGCCGGACGTTGCCGCAACTGCTCCGGGAGACCTTGCTGACGCTTGGCGACGACGACGTCCGCACGTTCGTGGACACCGTCGAGGACGCCGAGCACCTACGTCGCGCCCTCCCGGGGCTCGGGCTCGTCGCGTTCCTCGCCGACGGCGCTGTCCTGCCGAGGCGCTCTGGCGTCGACGACCGCCCGGCGTTGGACGCGGTGACTTTCGAGGCGCCGGAATCGTTACGGGTGAGCATCGACACCCCGCACCACGGTGCGATCGCGGGGGCGGGGATCCCGGAAGGGGTCACGGTGCTCGTCGGCGGCGGGTTCCACGGGAAGTCCACACTGCTGCGAGCCCTCGAGGCCGGTGTCGTCGACCACGTGCCGGGTGACGGCCGCGAGTTCGTCGTCACCCGGGCGGACGCGGTCGCGATCCGGGCCGAGGACGGGCGCGCGGTCACCCGCGTCGACGTCAGCGCGTTCGTCTCGGGGTTGCCCGGCGGTCTCGACCCGGAGGATTTCAGCACCGCCGACGCGTCGGGGTCCACCTCGCAGGCCGCGGCCACGATCGAGGCACTGGAGGCGGGCAGTCGGTTGTTGCTGCTCGACGAGGACACCGCGGCGACGAACCTCATGGTGCGTGACGCCCGCATGCAGGAACTCGTCGCGAAGAGTTCCGAACCGCTGAACCCGTTCGTCGACCTGGTGCGTTCGCTGCACTCCCGGCACGGGGTTTCCACGGTTCTCGTCGTGGGGGCCTCGGGGGACTATCTCGACGTCGCCGATCGTGTCCTGCTGATGGAATCATTTCGTTGCATCGACATCACCGCCCGGGCCCGTGAGGTGGCCGCCCGTCCCACGGGGCGCGTCGTGGAGGTAGGGGAGTTTCCCGACGTCCGCGGTCGGGTGCTCGACCCCATGAGTCTCGATCCGTCCGTGCGCGGGCGACGCGCGATCAATGCGGCGGGTCGGGACACCCTGCGTTTCGGGGAGCACGACGTCGACGTCCGGGCCGTCCGCCAGTTCGCGGATGCCTCTCAGGTCGCCGGGGCTGGGTTCGCCGTCGACCACCTCGTCGCGGCCGGCCACCTCGACGGCCGCCGCCCGCTGGCCGAGGCCCTCGACCTCCTCGACGCCGACCTCGCGAGCCCGTTGGAGGAGTGGTTGCGCGGAGCGACGACCGACGTCGCCGTCCCACGTCGCCATGAGGTCGCCGCGGTGCTGAACCGATTGCGGGGGCTGCGCGTCCTGCGCCTGCGGTAGTCGGACAGGTCGCTCTCGTTGACCCGAAACTCATCCCGACCCAGAAGCCGGCCTCATCACATCGGCGTATGGGTCTCCTCCGATGTGCGCCCACCCCGACGACGAGATCTCATCACGGTGCCCGATGCCGGGGCGCGTCATTCTCCTTACGGTCGTCATGGGGAAGCACGCACGTACCGGAGGAGACCAGCATGATCGAGGCCCGGGGCCTGACGAAGAAATACGGCGATAAGACGGCTGTGGACGATCTGAGTTTCACCGTCCGCCCGGGCATCGTGACCGGATTCCTCGGGCCGAACGGTGCCGGTAAATCCACCACGATGCGGATGATCATCGGCTTGGACGCCCCCACCTCGGGCACGGTCACCGTGAACGGCAAGCGTTACGCCCAGCACCGGGCACCGTTGCACGAGGTGGGCGCCCTACTGGAGGCCCGCGCCGTCCACACCGGCCGTTCCGCACGCAACCACCTGTTGGCGATGGCCGCGACCACCGGGATCGGGCGCCGCCGCGTCGACGAGGTGATCGAGATGGTCGGCCTGCACGAGGTGGCCGGCCGTCGCGCCGGGCAGTTCTCGCTCGGGATGGGCCAGCGCCTCGGCATCGCCAGCGCCCTGCTCGGCGATCCGGCGACGGTCATGCTCGACGAACCGGTGAACGGCCTCGACCCGGAGGGGATCCTCTGGATCCGCAACCTCCTGAAGGGCCTCGCCGCCGAAGGCCGGACGGTCTTCGTGTCCTCGCACCTGATGTCCGAGATGGCCCTCACCGCAGAGCATCTCATCGTGGTAGGTCGGGGCAGGCTCATCCGTGACGTCTCGGTGCACGAGTTCATCGCCTCTGCCTCGGCCAACTCCGTGCGCGTGCGCTCACCACAGGCGACGCAGCTGCGGGATCTGCTGCTCGGCGTGGGCGTCACGGTGTCCAGTTCGGTCGTGGGGGAGCTCGCCGTCACCGGGTTGAACACCGACGAGATCGGCCTGCGGGCAGGTGCGGCCGGGATCACGTTGTTCGAACTGACCCCCGTGGAGGCCTCGCTGGAAGAGGCGTTCATGGAACTGACCGCCGACGCCGTGGAATATCGCGCCGTCGCCGACCGGACGGAGAACGCAGCATGAGCGTCGACACCCAGAACCCATCCACCGGGGCCGCTACATACCGCCCCACCGGGCCCACGTTGAGCGTGACCTTCCCCCGGGTGTTGGCCGCGGAGTGGGTCAAGTTCCGCACGTTGCGCTCCAGTTGGATCGTCCTGCTCGCCGCGTTCGTCGCGATGATCGCCTTCGGTGCGT
>JBPBQU010000399.1:0-6130 GCA_050955085.1 Janthinobacterium lividum
GCGTTCTCACCGCGCCTCGTCGTCAACCAGGCGTTCGCAGACCAGCTCGGCGGTTTCGACACCGCCACCCCGGCGACGGTCGTCCTCGGCGGGCAGACCCCGGTCACGGCGTCGGTCATCGGCATCTCGAACCCCGCGGGGTTCGACGCCGAAACCCCCGCGGCCTACGTCCTGAACTCAGACGCGTCGCGCTGGAACCTGCTCGGCGATCTCGCCAACACCGCACCCCCCGGTCTGGAGATGTGGATTCCCGACGCCGACGCCGAGTCGATGGTCGACGCCCTGCAGAGCGAGGTGCAGACGAGCCTGCCGGGGTTCTCGGTGAATGCGGTGCGCGCCGACGCGGGCGACGAGCTCGGCATCCTCGACAAGGTCCTCGCGTACGGCGTGCGCGGGGTCGGCGTCTTCGCCCTCGTCCTGGGTGGGCTCGGCGTCCTCAACGTCGGACTCGTCACGGTGCGCCAGCGCATCAGGGAGATCGGCGTCCGGCGCAGCTTCGGGGCGACCGGCGCGCGGGTGTTCTTCGCCGTCCTCTTCGAGAGCGTCGCCGCCACGTTCGTCGCGGGGCTGCTCGCGGTGATGCTCTCGATCATCCTGGTCTCGAACGTCCCCCTCGACGCGATCCTGCCGGCGGGGGTGACCCTGCAGGACGTGCCTGCCTTCCCGGTCTCCGCTGCCGTAGAGGGCCTGGTCGCCGCCACCACCGTCGGTGCCCTCGCGGGGTTGGTTCCGGCGACGATGGCCGTGCGCGCCAAGGTCATCGACGCCATCCGGTACTGACGAGGACCTGACCGACACGGGCCCGGCCGAGGGGGACCGGAGGACCGGCCCCACCTCGGGGGGACGTCAGTGCGACGTCGCGAGATAGGCCAGGATGTCGTGGCGGGTGATGACACCGACGGGTTTTCCGTCCTCGACGACCACAGCCGCGTCGGCCTTCGTGAACACGATGCGCGCCTCGTCGACCGACTGGCCCGCACCGATCAGCGGCAACGCCGGGCCCATGTGCGCACTGACCGCGTCGGACATTTTCGCCGAACCGGCGAACACGGCGTCGAGCAGTTCCCGCTCGGTCACCGCACCCGCGATCTCACCCGCCATGACGGGCGGTTCGGCGCCCACGACGGGCAGCTGCGACACCCCGTACTCGCGCATGATCTCGATCACGTCGTGGACGGTCTCGGTCGGGTGGGTGTGCACCAGCGCAGGCAGGCCCTTCGACTTCTGCCGCAGCACCTCACCCGCGGTCCCCCCTTCGGTCGTCTCCAGGAAACCGTAGGACGACATCCACTCGTCGCTGAAGATCTTGCCCAGGTAACCCCGGCCACCGTCCGGCAGCAGCACCACGACGACGTCGTCGGGACCGAGGTCCTTCGCCGCACGCAACGCCGCCACGACGGCCATGCCGCAGGAACCCCCGACGAGCAGACCCTCCTCACGGGCGAGGCGTCGGGTCATCAGGAACGACTCGGCGTCGGAGACGGCGATGATCTCGTCGGCGATCGCGGGGTCGTAGGCACTCGGCCAGAAATCCTCCCCGACCCCCTCGACGAGGTAGGGACGGCCCGTGCCCCCGGAGTAGACCGAACCCTCGGGATCGGCGCCGATGACGCGCACACCCGTCCCGGCCTGCGCGGCCTGTTCCTTCAGGTAGCGCCCCGTGCCCGTGATCGTGCCGCCCGTACCGACGCCCGTCACGAAGTGGGTGACCCGGCCGTCGGTGTCGGCCCAGATCTCCGGGCCGGTCGTCTCGTAGTGGCTGCGCGGCCCCTGGACGTTGGAGTACTGATCAGGCTTCCAGGCGCCCTCGATCTCGCGCACCAGCCGGTCGGAGACGGAGTAGTAGGACTGCGGGTCCTCCGGTGGGACGGCGGTGGGGCACACGACGACCTCGGCCCCGTAGGCCTTCAGGACGTTGCGCTTGTCGGCTCCGACCTTGTCGGGGCAGACGAAGACGCAGTGGTAACCACGCTGCTGCGCCACCAGGGCGAGCCCGACGCCGGTGTTGCCGCTGGTGGGCTCGACGATCGTCCCGCCCGGTTTCAGGACGCCCTCGGCCTCGGCCGCATCGATCATCCGGGTCGCGATCCGGTCCTTTACGGACCCACCAGGGTTGAGGTACTCGACCTTGGCCAGCACCGTGCAGGCAAGGCCCGCGGTGACCCGGTTGAGCTTGACGAGCGGGGTATTGCCCACGAGGTCGACGACGGTCTCGGCGTAGCGCATGCAGCCATCATCGCGCACGGCTCAGAGCTGGCGGCGCACCTGCGTCGCGATCATCCGGGCCGCGGCGAACGAGTCCGCGTTCGCGTGACGGGCCAGATCGGTGCAGACCACCGCGAACTGATCGCCCGTCCCGTGCACGGCGAGACGCGGCAACGGGCGCCGCGGGACCTGCTCGGCGTCGGCCGCGAGGTCGGCGAGAGCCTGCGCCGCCGCCCGCACATGATCCGCGGGGCTGATGTCCTCGCCCGTCCTGGGGCGCTCCAACCGCGCCAGCGGCAGGTTGCGGATCCGGTCGGCGAGGGTGGCGAGAATGCGGAAGAGCTCGGTGCGTTCGGCCCCCAGGGCCGGCGCACCGAGCTCTTCGTCACTCACGAGAGCACGCTCTCACGAACTGCTGGTCAATCGTTGCCGCGCAGGATGGAGATGAGGCGCAGGATCTCCAGGTACAGCCACACGAGGGTGACCACGAGGCCGAAGCTCGCACGCCAGGACTCCTTGACGGGCAGGCCGTTGCGGATGCCCTGTTCGATGTGGTCGAAGTCCAGCACCAGGTACAGCGAGGCGAGGACCACCCCGAAGGCACTGATAAGGATGGCGAGCGTGCCGCCACCGGCGTACACGCTCGTACCACCGAGCACGGAGAAGGCGAGATTGGCCAACCCGAAGACCAGATAACCCAGACCCGCGATGAGCAGGACCTTGGTGAATCGGGGGCTGTTCCTGATCAGGCCCGTCTTGTACGCGACGAGCATCCCCGCGAACGCGGCCAGCGTCCCGATCACGGCCTGCCCGACGATGCCGTCGTAGAAGGAGGCGTAGGCGTGCGAGATCGATCCTACGAAGAGTCCCTCGAGGGCCGCATAGGCGAACATGACACCCGGACGGACCTTCTTGGAGACCTGCGCCCAGATGCCGAGGACCATCGCGACGAGCGCGGATCCGATGGCGATCGGGAAGCCGAGGTCACCCAGCCATGCGGCTGCGGCTCCCACGAGCAGGACGGAGAAGAGCAGCGCGGTGCGGACCACGACGTCGTCGAGGGTCATCCGGCGCGACTGCGCGTTGGTGGCGGACGGCTTCTGGTACCACTCTTCGAGCGTGCGGGCGGAAGCGTCGGCAGGCGGAGCAGGACGCGTCGCCGAAGACGGGGCGTCGAACGTGGCGTGACCGTTGCGCTTCCACTCGTTGCTACGAGCGAACACCGGGTTCTTGCTTTCCATGGCTCCCTCCGGAGCTTCGTCGTTGAACCTTGCAACGACCAAGCATCCTGGAGCGTTCCCGCTCCTGCCTCCGACGTCAGTACCCGGGACGGGGATCGAACCCGCACGCCGCGAACGGCCCGGGGGTTTAAGCCCCGTGCGCCTACCAGTTACGCCACCCGGGCCAGTGGACCCGAGGGTCAGACTAACGATCGACACCCACGAGTGCCGCCACCCGGGCGAGGACCTCGTCGAGCATCGTGACCGTGAGCCGCCCGGTGGAGGTGTTCTGCTGGCTGACGTGGTAGCTGCCGACCAGGCGCACCACCCCGTGCGGGCCCACGAGGTCGGCCTGCGCGCCATGACCGAACCGGGGCTGCGGACGGCTCACCCCCCAGCCCGCCCGGCGGGCCGCCCCCAGCGTCGCGGCCCACGCGAAACCCCCCAGCGCCAGCACGACCCGCAGCTCCGCAGCCACCAACGCCAGTTCACCGTCCAGCCACGCCGAGCAGGTGTCCCGCTCGGCGACCGAGGGCTTGTTGTCCGGCGGTGCGCACCGCACCGGGGCGATGATCCTGGTGTGCTGCAGGGTGAGGCCGTCGGCGGCGTGGACGGAGGTGGGCTGGTTCGCCAACCCTGCACGGTGCAGCGCGGCGATGATCCAGTCCCCCGAACGATCCCCGGTGAACATCCGCCCCGTGCGGTTCCCCCCGTGCGCCGCCGGTGCGAGACCGACGACGAGGGCCCGCGGCCGGGCCTCCCCCAGGCTGGCCACGGGTCGACCCCAGTACGGCTCGTGACGAAACGCCCGCCGCCTGTCCCGGGCCACGTCCTCGCGCCAGCCGAGCAGACGAGGGCAGGCCCGGCAGACACCGGCGCGAGCCATCAGCTCGTCGACGTCGGGGGCGCTGCGGGCGAGCCGTACGACATCCGCGGCGTCCTGCGCGACGGGGGTCTCCGGCGTCGAGGGGTCCCCGGGCCACCCCGAACCGGGGGGGACAGGTGAGACGAAATCGCGGCCCGTGCCCGGATGCGCGCTCACGACGGGCAATCAGCGGGCGACGTCGACGGCCAGGTTGTCGAGCAGCGCGCCGTAGATGCGGTCGAGGCCCCGCGGCGCGAACGCCCGCTCGAAGAAGCCTCCGACCCCGCCCGCGCCGTCCCACTCGCTCGTGACCACGACCTCGGAGGCGTCCGGGCCGTCGGACTCGACGCGCCACGTCGTGACCATCGTGGAGTTCCGGTCGGTCTCGATCAGGGCGTGCCGGTCGGTCGCGGAGACGTCCGCGAGGACGTCGCGCACCCGTTTACGGGTGGCGTGCAACTTCCATCGCACGCTCGTACCGGCACCCTGACCACCCTCGAGCACCTCGTAGTCGCTGAACTGCGCGGGGAGCAGGTGAGGACGCGTACCCGAGTAGTCCGCGAGCGCCGCGAGGATGCGGTCGGCGGGGGCGTCGATACGCCGGGTCGTCGTCGCGCTCACCGTGCTCATGCGTCCAGCCTGTCAGAAGGCACCTGGGGTTCTGCTCGTGGTCACCCGTCCCGGCACCCACCTGGAGCACAGCCGGGGGTCGGGCGCTCAGGCGCGCTCGGCGAGGGAGAACGCGATCCCGTCGAGGATGTCGTGCTCACTCGTGAGCACCTCGGTGATCCCGGCCACCTGCACGAGGTGGTCGAGGACGGTTCGCCAGACGAGCGCCCCCGCCCCGATGACGTCGACGCGGCCGGGATGCACGAAGGGCATCGCGGCGCGCTCTGCGCGGTCGGCGTACAGCAACCGGTCGCACGCCGCCCGCACCTGATCGATCGGCAGTGCGACGCCGTGCAGCTCACCGGGCCGGTAGGCACTGAGGTCGAGTGCAGCCGCCGTGACGGTGGTGATCGAACCCGCGACGCCGACGAGCGTCCGCGTCCGCGCGAGCGGGACCTCGGCGCTCACCTCGGTCAGGAGACGTTCCACCTCGACACGGGCGGACTCGACCTGGGCCGACGTGGGCGGGTCGGCGTGCAGGTGTCGTTCGGTCAGGCGGACCGAGCCGATGTCGACGGAGCGGGCCGCCTCCACCTCGTGGCCGCCGAGGACGAACTCCGTCGAACCCCCACCGAGGTCGACGACGAGGAAGGGGCCCGGACGGGTCGCGTGCAGTTCGCGGGTGGCGCCCTCGAAACTGAGCGTCGCCTCCTCGCGCCCGCTGATGACGTCGGGGTCGACCCCGAGGCGGGCCCGGACCCCGGCCGCGAACTCGTCACGGTTGGAGACGTCGCGTGCGGCCGAGGTCGCGACGAACCGCGTCGCGCCGGGGCCCACGCCGTTCTCCCGGCACAACTCGGCGACCCGGTCGAGGGCGGCGAAGGTGCGGCGCAGCGCGTCCGGGGCGAAGGCACCGCTCGCATCGACCCCCTGGCCGAGCCGGACGACCTCCATCGTCCGGGTCACGTCGAGAAGGGTTGCGCGCGTGGGGTCGATGTCGGCCACCAGCAGGCGCAGGGAGTTGGTACCGCAGTCGATGGCGGCCACCCGGGTCGTAGTGCTCACCTCGGGAGCCTCTCGCACGTCAGCCGTGCGGGCAGTCGGCGGGCCAGCCACCCTGCGCGCGCAGCACGTCGAGGGTCTCGTCACCGAAGGGGTTGACCCCCGGGCCCGCGGCCAGCGCGTGCCCGACCAGGGCGTGCAGGCACTTCACCCGGGTGGGCATACCACC
>JBPBQU010000400.1:0-6019 GCA_050955085.1 Janthinobacterium lividum
ACGCCCGGGACGCCTTCCCCGGCCGTGAATCCGTCTTCGTGAGCCACCAGTTGCCGGTCTGGGTGACCCGGTTGCGCGCCGAGAACCGCCCGCTCTTCCACGACCCGCGCAACCGTGAGTGTTCGCTGGCCTCGGTCACCTCACTGGAGTTCGTCGGCCGCCGCCTCGTCGCGGTCTCCTACGCGCAACCCTGCGCCGATCTGCTCCCCGGCGCCGACCCCGTGCCGGGCGCGTGATGAACCCGGTCGCGAACAGGATGGCGCGCAGGGGCGCGTTGGCGCTCTCGGCCGCTGTTCTGCTGCTCGCGGGGTGTTCCGGTGGTGACGGGTTACCAGCGACACAGGGACAGAACTTCATCAAGGGTGACGGCACGGTCGTCTCGACCCCCGTCTCCGAGCGCAGCGAGGTCATCGAGTTGTCCGGGACCGCCGTGGACGGTTCCGCGGTGGACCTGGCGACCCTGCGGGGCAAGGTCGTCGTCCTCAACACGTGGTTCGCCGGCTGCGGTCCGTGCCGCCGAGAAGCAGCCGACCTGGAATCGGTCTGGACGCAGTACTCCGGGCGCAACGTGCAGTTCGTCGGAATCAACACCATCGACACCGCCGACATCGCCGGGGCCTTCCAACGGGGTCACGACATCACCTACCCGAGCATCCTCGACGCCGGTTCCGGTCAGGCCATGCTCGCCCTGCGCGGGGTCGCCCCGCAGGCCACGCCCACGACGATCGTGCTGGACACCGAGGGTCGTGTCGCCGCTCGTGCCTCCGGGATCGTGACGGCCCTGACGTTGAGCGGCATGCTCGACGACGCGGGTGCCGACCCGGTTCCGGGTGGGACGCCCCCGAGTGCGGCAGCCCCCGCGTGACGGGGGAGCTCCGACAGATCGTCGACGGCGGGCCGCTGTTGTTCGCGGTGCCGATCGCGGTGCTGGCGGGTCTGGTGTCCTTCCTCTCGCCCTGTGTGCTGCCCCTGGTCCCCGGTTTTCTCGGGTACGTCACCGGGTTGGCCGACCAGGACCTCGAGCAGCAGCGTCGCGGCCGGATGCTCGCCGGGTCGGTGCTGTTCGTCCTCGGGTTCTCCGTGGTCTTCGTGGTCGTGAACTTCACCGCCGGTTCGCTCGGGTACCAACTGCAGGCGCACCAGGACGTGCTGCGTCGGGTGCTCGGGATCTTCGTGATCGGGATGGGGTTCCTGGTCCTCTTCGCCCCGCTCTGGGCGCAACGGGAGGTCAGGATCCGTTGGCGGCCGCGCCCCGGACTGCTCGGCGCACCGCTGCTCGGCGTGGTCTTCGGGCTGGGGTGGGGGCCGTGCATCGGTCCCGTCTTCGCCGTGATCTTCGCCCTCGGTTTCCAGAGCGGGACCGCCGGCCGTTCGACCGGCCTGGCGATCGCCTATTGCCTGGGGCTCGGGATCCCGTTCGTCCTCGTCGCGCTCGGGTACGGGCGCGGCATGCGGGTCCTCGGCGTCCTGCGACGCCACCACGTCGCGATCAACCGCTTCGGTGGGGTCCTCCTGGTCGTCGTCGGCGTGCTGTTGGCGACCGGTTCCTTCACCTCGCTCATGAGCGAGCTGCAGGGGCCCATCTCCAGTTTCGAGACGGTGATCTGAGTGGCCCGCACCGATGAGACGCATCTCGACGATCTGCGCGACGAGTTCCGCGAGCAGGACGGTCCTACCCTGCGGCGCCGACCGGTGCGGACGAGGAAACAGCGCTCGGACGCGGCCCCGCTGGCCCCCCTGGAGTTCCTGCGCTACTGCTGGCGCCAGCTCACGAGCATGCGCACGGCGCTGTTCCTGCTCATGCTGCTCGCGGTCGCCGCTGTCCCCGGTTCGACCTTCCCGCAGCAGAACAACGACCCCAGCGGCGTCGCGAACTGGCTGGTGGAGCACCGCAGCATGGGCCCTTGGGTGGAGCGCCTGCAGGGCTTCCACGTCTACTCCTCGGTCTGGTTCTCGGCGATCTACCTGCTGCTCTTCATCTCGCTGGTGGGTTGTGTGCTGCCGCGTGCGGGTGTGCACTGGAAGGCACTGCGCGCGAGACCTCCCCGCACGCCGTCGAGATTGGAGCGGTTGCCGGAACACCGCGCGACAACCATCGAGGCGGCACCCGCCGACGTCCTGGAGGCCGCCCGCGCGGTGCTGCGCAAGCGCCGGTTCCGCCTCGACGTGCGCCCGGACGGTGCGGGCGGTGGGTCGGTGGGGGCGGAGAAGGGCCACCACCGCGAGACCGGGAACCTGGTGTTCCACCTCGCCCTCGTCGGCCTGCTCGTCTCGGTCGCGTCCAGTTCGCTGTTCTCCTATTCGGGTCAGCGGCTGGTGACCGTGGGTGGCACGACGGTCGGCACCACGTTCGACAGTTTCTCGGGCGGGGTCGGTGCGGGTGTCCAGGACGTCCCGCCGTTCACGTTGACGCTGGATTCGATGGACGTCTCCTTCGAGGCCCAGCAGACGTCGCAGATCGGTGAACCCCGCACCTTCGCCGCCCATGTCAGGTTGACCGACGCCCCCGGTGAGACCCCCCGGGAGGAGACGATCCGGGTCAACCACCCGGCCAAGGTGGGGCACACCCAGATCTCCTTGTCCGGTAACGGTTATGCGCCCGTGATCGTGGTGCGCGACGGTGCCGGCAACGTCGTCCAGGACGGAGCGACACCCTTCCTGCCGCAGAGCGCGAACTACGACTCGACGGGAGTCCTGAAGATCCCCGACGCGGTCGACGCGGACGGCCGGGGCGTCCAGCTCGGCCTGCAGGGTGTGTTCCTCCCCTCGGCCACGGTCGTCAACGGCAACCTCGTCTCGGGTTTCCCCGACCTCGCCAACCCGGTGCTGATCATGCAGGCGTACACCGGGGACCTCGGCCTGGACGGCGGGGTGGCGCAGAACGTCTACACGCTGGACGACACCGACCTCACCCAGGTCCGCGACGCCAACGGCGACGTGCTCGCGATCCGGCTGAGCCCGGGTCAGACCACCCAGCTGCCGAACGGACTCGGTTCGGTGTCCTTCGAAGGTGTCGAGCGCTTCGCGTCCCTCGACGTGCGTTACACCCCGGGCCAGACCGAGGCCCTGGTCTTCGCCCTGCTCGCGACGTTCGGGCTGGTGCTGTCGCTGTTCCTGCCGAGGCGTCGGGTCTGGGTGCAGGTGACCCCCACGTCGGGCGGCAGTGCGGTCGCGGTCGGCGGGCTGGCCCGCGGCAACGACGCCGGTCTCTCGGACGAGGTGGAGGGCGTGCTAGCCAGGCTGCAGGAGGTCCTGGTCGGGTCGCCGCCGGGTCAGGACGTGATAGACGATGAGTTGTCGACGGGGAAGGCTGATCAGCGTGCGGACCGGGACTGATGTGTGGATTGACGAGGAGCTGACGTGAGCGTCGACGAGAACATCGCGGGGATCAGCAACGTGCTGCTCTACTCCGCGATGACGGCCTACCTGTTCTCCTTCATCGCCTACGCGGCGGACCTCGCCGAGGGCGGCAAGGAGATCAAGGCCCGCGGTGCGCGCCGTGCGGCCCAGGCCGGCGCCCAGGTCAGTGTTCATCAGGGGGCTGCGGAGGCCGGCGGGTCGACCCGGGCGGGTACGACGACGCTCGAGAAGTCGCCTGTGGCACGCCGCCGCCGGGCCGCGGCCATCGCGACGTCGCTGTTCAGCCTCGCCGCCCTCCTGCACCTCGGCTCGGTGCTCACCCGGGGGATCTCCGTGCACCGGGTGCCGTGGGGCAACATGTTCGAGTTCGCCCTGACGGGCTCGTGCGTCGTCGCGATCGCCTATCTCGTCGCCGTCGTCCGCGCCCACCGCGCGGGCCTCGGAGGTGGGCGCGACGTCCGTTACCTGGGCACGTTCATCGCCGGCCCCATCCTGGCGACGCTGGGCCTCGCGCTGCGCACGTTCTACGTCGATGCCGCGCAGCTCGTTCCCGCCCTCGACAGCTACTGGCTGATCATCCACGTGTTCGTCGCGATCCTCGCGACCGCACTGTCGACGATCGGGTTCTCCGCCACGGTCCTGCAGCTCGTCCAGGACAGGCGGGAACGGACCCGTGCGGCGGGTGGGAGCCCGGGGGGTGCGTTCATGGACGCCTTGCCCCGCGCGGTGGAGCTGGAGCGCACGGCGTTCCGGCTGCAGGCCGTCGCCTTCGTGATGTGGACGTTCACCCTCATCGCCGGCGCGGTCTGGGCCCAGGTGGCCTGGAATCGCTACTGGAACTGGGACTCCAAGGAGGTGTGGACGTTCGTCATCTGGGTCGTCTACGCCTGCTACCTGCACGCCCGCGCCACGCGTGGCTGGGACGGCAAGCGGGCCGCCTACCTCGCGGTGCTCGCCTACGCCTGCATCCTGTTCAATTACCTTGTGGTGAACATCTTCTTCCCGGGCCTGCACTCCTACGCGGGGGTCTGACGTGGGTGTCACCGTGCGTTACACCGCGATGCGGCTCGGCATCCTCGCCCTCTGCCTGGTCGCCGTCAACGCGCTCGGGGCCAAGGGGTGGCTGGGCCTGCTCATCGCCGGTGTGGTCTCGCTGTTGCTCTCGGCAGTGCTGCTGCGCCGCCCCCGGGAGGACATGGCCGCGGCCCTGCAACGCCGCATCGACGGCCGGATCGAGGGCCGACAGCAGGCGGGACCGGCCAGGTCCCGCTTCGCTCGTGGTCTCGAGGCGGACAACCACGCCGAGGACGACGTGACGGGGGACCGCTAGGCAGGGGACCACCAGGCGGGTTACAGCGTGGCGGGGTACCGCGTGGCGGGGTACGGCGGCATCGGGCACGACCCCTGTGAGGGTGACACGACTGAGGGTGACACGACCGCTCGCCGCGACGAGCGCTGAGCGGGGACGAACCTTCCACCCCGGGAAGGGTCGTGAAACTCAGCGCAACGGCAGGCTGGCCAGCAGGTCGGGGCGTTCGCGGTCCAGCTCACCCAGATCGATGAGGGTGGGAACGGCGGTCGGGTTGCCGTCCCGCTCGGCTTGATCGGCGGCCGCCACGAACACTTCGAGCAGCCGCCGGACGAGGATCGGCTCCTCGGCCCGGGTGGCCTGCAGACGTTCCAGGAGTTGCGGGTCGGTCGTCACCACGTGCTCGGAACGAGATCCGCCCGCTGTCGTGAGGCTCGCGGAGTACCGGTGCTCCCCGGCGGCCTTCACGTCGACGTCTCCCATGCTCGCGATCCTCTCAGAGGGCGAGACCCACGGCCAACAGGACTCCCACGAAGAGTTCCAGTTGTCCGGTCTCCTTCAGGACGGGGACGAGATCACGGCCCCGGGCGCCACTCAGAACGGTTCGTAGCGGTCGCTGCGCGAGGGCTGCGGCCGCCAGTACGAGCAGGACCCACGGGTGCCACGGAGCGCACAGCAGGGCGGCGACGAAGGAACCCGCGAGCAACCCCGCGTAGAGCTGCCGGGTGCGCCGCTCGCCGATGCGGACGGCCAGCGTCATCTTCGCGGCCAGTGTGTCGGTGGGGACGTCGCGCAGGTTGTTGGCGACGAGGATGGCGCAGGCCAGGAACCCGACACAGACCGCGCCCGCGACTGCGACCCCACCGATCCGGTCGGCTTGCACGTAGGTGGTGCCGAGAACCGCGACGAGGCCGAAGAAGACGAAGACGAAGACCTCGCCCAGTCCGGCGTAACCGTAGGGCCGCTTGCCACCCGTGTAGTACCAGGCGGCGGCGACCGAGGCCGCGCCGACGATCAGCAACCACCAGTGCCCGGTCGAGGCGGCGATGACGAGACCGGCCAGCGCCGCGACGGCGAAGCACCCGAAGGCCGCGTTGCGCACCGCTCGGGGTTGCGCGGCACCGGAGCCGACGAGACGGAACGGGCCGACCCGGTTGTCGTCGGTGCCGCGGATGCCGTCGGAGTAGTCGTTGGCGTAGTTGACCCCGATCTGCAGGGCGAGGGCCACGACGCCCGCCAGTATCGCGGGCAACCACGCGGCGCCGCCCAGGGTGGCCGCCGCCCCCGTGCCGACGATCACCGGCGCCAACGAGGCCGGCAGCGTGCGGGGTCGCGTCGCGGCGACCCACT
>JBPBQU010000401.1:0-5996 GCA_050955085.1 Janthinobacterium lividum
GGGTCGCGGAGTCCCGTGGCACCTCCGCGTCGTCCCCGACACCCGGTAGCCGCAGGTCGCCGGACGGCGACCCGAGACCGGACTGCTCACCCGGGCGCGGCGGCAGCGAACCGCGTCGACGGCGGGGCCGGACGAGACCCACGACGGCGCCCACGCCCGCGAGGGCGATGACAACGATGAGGCCGACAATGATCTGCAGGGTGTCCACGGTCCCCGATCCTCCCAGAACCAGGCGCGGTCATCCGGGTGGCGTGGGCTCGAGCCGCGGACGATTCGACCCGCGCATCGCCCGGGCCACTCAGTGCTGCTGGACGGTCCCCCGCTTGTCGGCGCTCGCCTGACGGTGCGCCTCGAGGCGCTCGGCGACCGCCTCCTCGACCCGGGCCCGGGCCCGGTCACGCTGATGGCGCACCACAGGCAGCGCGCGACCGGCCCACGCATCCAGGCGTGCGATCAACCGGCTGCCGCGTTTGCGCATGGGGGGTGCGGCGACGGACAGCAGGATCAGCACTGCAAGTCCTACCACCACAGCGAACGTCACGACCAGGGTCAGCACCACACCATCCACAGTGCCTCCCCCGTCCCGGCGGCACCACTCGACGCGGAGACCGTTGCCGCGCCGTGATGCGATGTTCACCCTTTCGCAGCCGGAGCCCCCTCAGGCGGGTTGCCTCTCCCGCAGCCGCTGGCTGACGACAGTGCTGACCCCGTCACCACGCATCGTGACGCCGTACAGTGCGTCGGCGATCTGCATGGTGCGCTTCTGGTGGGTGATGACGATGAGCTGGCTGGAGTCGCGCAGTTCCTCGAAGAGGGTGATGAGCCGCGAGAGGTTCGAGTCGTCGAGGGCCGCCTCGACCTCGTCGAGGACGTAGAAGGGGCTGGGGCGGGCTCGGAAGATCGAGACGAGCAGTGCGACGGCCGTCAGTGAGCGTTCCCCACCCGAGAGCAACGAGAGCCGTTTGACCTTCTTGCCCGCGGGCCGCGCCTCGACCTCGATACCGGTCGTGAGCAGGTCGGAGGGGTCGGTGAGCACGAGCTTGCCCTCACCGCCCGGGAACAACCGGGAGAACACTCCCTCGAACTGTTCCGCGACGTCGGCGAACGCCTCGGAGAACACCTTCTCGACGCGCTCGTCGACCTCCCTGACGATGTCCAGGAGGTCCTTGCGGGAGTTCTTGAGGTCATCGGACTGGGTGACCAGGAACGAGTGCCGCTCCTCCATCGCCGCGTACTCCTCCAGCGCGAGCGGGTTCACCGCGCCGAGCTGGTTCAGAGCCCGGTCGGCCGCACGGCGGCGCTTCTCCTGCTCGGCCCGCACGTAGGGACGAGGCCCGGGCGCGACGTCCACCGCATCTCCCGACGGGTCTCCCCCACCCGGGGCGGACGGGGACGGCGGGACGAGCTGGTCGGGCCCGTACTCCTGGACGAGGACGTCGGGGTCGCTGCCGAGTTCCTCGAGCGCGCGGGTGCGCAGCTGATCGATCGTCCAGCGTTGCTGGGCGCGGGCGACCTCGTCGGCGTGCCGGGAGTCCCCGAGACTCTGCTGCTCGAGCGTCAGCGACGTCACGACCCGGCGCGCACCGGCCACCTCCTGATCGAACGTCGCACGCGCCGCCTCGGCCGCGGTGCGCAGGCGCGACGCCTCGGCGGCGGAGGACATCCACGCCGCCAGCGCCTGATCGGCTCCGTCGCGCACCAGGATCGCCACCCGGGACTGCTCGGCGCGTTGCGCCCGCCGGGCGGCAGCACGTTCCCGGACCCGCTCTTCCTCGACGGCCTGGCGTTGGAGCCCGTCGGCGCGCCCGGCGAGCGCCCGGGCGCGTTCCTCGCTGGTGCGCAGGGTCAGCCGGGCCTCGGTCTCGGCGCGCCCGAAACCCCGGGCGAGCTCGGTGAGCCGGTCGCGTTCGTCGGTGGAGACGTCCCCGTCGTGAGCGGGATCCTCGGGGTCCACCGTGCAGGCAGCCTCGAAGCGCTGCGAGAGCTGGTCCAACTCGACGCGGTCCACCGTCAGTCGTTCGGCTACCTGCGAACGCGTCACGCGGGCCCGATCCGCCTCCGCCGCAGCGGATCGCACGGCGGAACCGAACTGACCGAGCTGTTCGGCGACGGCATTCATGCGGGCGTCGGAGTCGTGCAATCGCTCGAGTGCCGCGTCCACCCGCTCGTTCGCCTCCGCGCGCGCGGTGGCGCTGGCCTGCACGGCGAACTGGGCTCGCTGGGCGCGGTGCCCGGCTGCGGACAGCGCGTCGGTCGCCTCGTCGACGGCGGCCTGCACCTGCAGCAGGCTCGGTGCGGACCTCGATCCACCGGCGGCACGGTGGGCGCTGAGCAGGTCACCCTCCTGCGTGACGGTCACCAGGTCCGGTCGTGACGTCACGATCCCCTGTGCGGCCGCGAGGTCGTCCACGACGACGACGTCGTCGAGCAGGCGCACGAGGGCGGGCAGCAGATCCGCCTGGGCGGTGACCAGGTCCAGCGCGGCCCGCGCCCCGACGGGGGTGGGGAAGCGCCGATCAGGACGGCCCGGACCCAGGACCAACATCGCGGCCCGGCCGGCATCCTCACCCTTGAGGTGGTGGATGGCGTGGGCCGCGGCGAGCGGGTCCGCGATCACGACGGCGTCCGCGGCGGATCCGAGGGCAGCGGCGATGGCCTGTTCGTACCCCGACTCCACGCTCAGCAGCGCCGCGACGGAACCCAGGACCCCCGAGACGGCGGAACCGGCGGCGAGCAGCGCGCCCGTGCCGTCCTTGCGGGCCAACCCGATCTCGAGGGCTTCCTTGCGAGCGGTCCAGGTCGCCCGGTCGCGTTCGGCCGCCTGCTCCTCCGCGAGGTCGGCCCGGTGCGCGGTCTCTGCAGCCGCCGCCGTCACTGCCGCGTTCTCGTGTTCGGCGTCGAGACCCTCCTCCCCCTCCTCGACCCCCGCGACCTGGGTCTCGAGGGCGGCGAAGTCCCGCTGGGCGCGCTCGCGCCGCGCGTCGACGTCCGCCAGCGCCCCGGAGAGACGTTCGAGCTCGGATTCCCCGGCCTCGACGCGGCTGCGCCGGGCGGCGACCTGGCCGCCGAGGCGGGCCAACCCCTCACGACGATCCGCCGCCGCCCGCAGCGCCTGGGCGACGCGCTTGTCCTCGGTGAGCGCGGCCCGGTCGGCCTGCGCGCGGGCGGTGAGCACCTCGTCGAGGGCAGCGCGGTGCGCAAGGACCTGAGCGTTGAGTTCGACCTCCTCGGCGCGGACCCGGTCGGCCTGGGCGCTCAGTTCCGCCGGATCGCGCCGCCCGGTCTGCTCCTCGGGTTCGGCCGCGAGCAGGCGCAACCGCTCGTTCGCCAACGCCTGGACGCCCCTGAGCCGTTCGGCCAGGGCCTGCAACCGATGGTGCGTCTCGAGGGCCCGGGCGAGCTCCGGCGCGGCGGCCGCCGCGGCGGCCTCGGCCCGTTGCGAACGACTGGTGGCCTCGGCGAGGTCGGTCTCGACCTGGAGCTGGCGGGTTCTGAGCGCCGCCTCGTCGGCCTCGTCGCGCTGCAAGGAACTCGTCGCCTGGACGAGGTCGTCGGCCAGCAACCGCGACCGCGCGTCGCGGAGGTCGGCCTGGACGAGCTGGGCCCGGCGAGCGGCCTCCGCCTGGCGGCCCAGGGGTTTCAGCTGCCGCCGGATCTCGCTGACGAGGTCCGCGACCCGCGTGAGGTTCACCGCCATCGCGTCCAGCTTGCGCAGCGCCTTCTCCTTGCGGCGGCGGTGTTTGAGGACACCCGCGGCCTCCTCGATGAAGGCGCGGCGCTCCTCGGGTGAGGCGTGCAGCACGGCGTCGATCTGCCCCTGACCGACGATGACGTGCATCTCGCGGCCGATGCCCGAATCGCTCAACAGCTCCTGCACGTCCAGCAACCGGCAGGTGGAACCGTTGATCGCGTACTCCGAACCACCCGTGCGGAACATCGTCCGGGTGATCGTCACCTCGGTGAACTCGATGGGCAACGCGCCGTCGGAGTTGTCGATCGTCAGGCTGACCTCGGCACGGCCGAGTTGGGAGCGCCCCTCGGGCCCGGTGGTCCCAGCGAAGATGACGTCCTCCATCTTGCCGCCGCGCAGGCTCTTGGCGCTGTGCTCACCCATGACCCAGGTCAGGGCGTCGACGACGTTGGACTTACCGGAGCCGTTCGGCCCGACCACGCACGTGATCCCCGGCTGCAACCGCAGCGTCGTCGCGGAGGCGAACGACTTGAACCCCTTGAGGGTGAGGGTCTTCAGGTGCACGGGAGTGGAGCCTAACGAGACCTCGAGGGTGATCCGGTGAGCCGCGCGGACATCGCGGGGCCGGCGCCTGCCACCGCGATCACGTCACGCAGTCCTGGAGGCCTCGTTGCGGGCCTCGGCGACCCGGTGCGGGACCCGCAGCAACCGGATCCCGGTCACGAGGACCAGTCCCCCGGCCAGGTTGCCCAGCGCGGACCAACCCAGCAGGCCCAGCCAGTGCCAGTAGCCGAACGGCGCACCGACGTGGAACGCGCAGAACATCAACAAGGAGTCGAGGACGCAGTGGAACAGTTGCGCACCGGCCAGCAGTGCCCCGAAGAGGACTGCCGGGACGAGTTTGACCCCCATGCTCTCGGTGGAGTGCTGCATCCGGGTCATGAGCGTGATCACGGCCCCGGCGAGCACGGCCAGGGTGAAGGACTGCAGGTCGATGCCGAGGTCGGCGTAGTGCTGGGCGGTGCGCAGTGCCGTGCCGGCCAGCTCGGGCAGCGCCGTCATGATCAACCAGGTGATCACCCATCCCGCGACGAGGTTCATCACCAGGGTGAGGACCCACAACCGCAGCAGCTGCACCACCGTGCCGCGCTTGGCGACGAGGGCGGTGACCGGGACGAGGAAGTTCTCGGTGAACAGCTCACTGCGGGCCAGCAGCAGTGCCACGAAACCCAGCGAGAACGCCAGACCGGAGAGCAGTTTGCTCCCCGTGGCGTGCTCGACGACGAGGTAGGCGAGCAGGCCCGTCCCGACGTCGATGCCGCCGAGCAACCCGACGCTGACGAGGGGGAGCAGGGGACGTCGCAACCGGTCCTCACCCTCCTCCACCAGCCGGTCGAAGGCGTCCTCGACCTCGCTCTCGCGATGATCGGGGCGCTCGGTCGCGGAGGGGACGTCGGTTCCGGCCCTGCTGCTCACGTACTGTCCCCTCGATCCGCGTGCTGGTGTCCCTGGTCGTGCTGGTGTCGAGCTACCCCGTCCCCCGGGCGGCATGCGACGAATCCGCTGTCCCTAGCGTTCGGTGAACCCCTGGACACCCCGTGCCACGTCCCAACGGTCGCGCACCGAGGTGACCCGGCCGGGACGTCGGAGTGTGCTCGGATCCTCGCGCAAGCGGGCCAGCAGGTCCTCCAGTGCTGATCGTGGCCCTTCGGCGACCACCTCGACCCGCCCGTCGGCCTTGTTGGACGCGCTGCCGACCAGACCGAGGGCGAGCGCCTGGGCGCGCGTCCACCAGCGGAACCCCACGCCCTGCACCTCACCCGACACGAAGGCCGTCACCCGCTCGTCCACAACCCGCGACCCTACCCATGGCTCGAGGTCCCCACCGGTCTCGGGCTTCCCGCCGGGTGTTCACGTCCGACGTCGCGACGAGATCGCCGCGACGCGGCACCGAGACGGGATGACGGGGTGGCTTCGTCACCGCCTCGTTCGACGCGTGCCCCTCGTTCCGCCTGCCGCAGACTCCACCCGTGAGAACACCTGAGCCGCACCCGGGACACCTTGCTCGAGACAGCGCCTACTTCGACCGTTGGTACGCGCAGATGGAGACCTCCCCCGTGAAGGACGCGATCCAGCGGCGTCATTTCGGGTTACCTGTCGAGCTCGGATCCGCCGGTGTCCTGCCCTGGGACGCTGTGGGCGAGATCGCCACCGGGCTGAACCTCGCACCCGGCGGGCTGCTCGTGGACGTCGCCTGCGGTCGAGGGGGTTACGGCATCGAACTGGCGTTGCGCTGCAACGCCGA
>JBPBQU010000402.1:0-5968 GCA_050955085.1 Janthinobacterium lividum
GGGGTTTCATCCGGGAGGGTCAGGTCCTCGCACTGACCGGTTCGGCGAGCGCCGGGGTCGACCCCACCACCCCGTCCAGCCCCGCCACCCCGTCCAGTCCCGCCACCGGGAAGGGCAAGGCCGGGGAGGGCAAGGCCGGGGCGTACACGGTGCAGGCGGGGGACACGCTCTCGCAGATCGCGCTGAGCACGGGGACCCGAGTGGACGACCTCGTCGAACTCAACTCGCTCGACCGGACCGGGTTCATCGTCGAAGGTCAGACGTTGCAACTCGGCACCGCGGCGATCGCGGCGACGACCCCTGCCGCCCGGGCGTCACGACCCGCTCAGGGCTCGTCACTGGAGGCGGCCGTCGCGACGAACAGGGCGAAGCTGGCGAACGCCGACCTCCCCAGCCGTGCGGAGATGCGTGAACTCATCCGCTCCACCGCGGTGCGCCTGGGCCTCGATCCCTCGCTGGCGCTGGCCATCGGCTACCAGGAGTCGGGTTTCAACATGCGCGTGGTCTCCGGGGCCAACGCCATCGGGGCGATGCAGGTCATCCCCAGCTCGGGCGAATGGGCCTCGGACCTGCTCGGCGAGGACATCGATCTCTTCGACCCACGCGACAACGCCAAGGCCGGGGTCGCGATCCTGCGCACACTGGTGGCCAACAACCCACCGGACGTCGCCATCGCCTCCTACTACCAGGGCCAGGCCTCGGTGCGCTCGCGCGGGATGTACGACGACACCCGCCGCTACGTCGCGAACGTGCAGACCTTGCAGGCACGCTTCTCCTGATCCTTTCCCCCGAGCCCCTTTCTACCCAACAGCCGCTTCCACCCGGCAGCCGCTTCCACCCGAACGCCCTTCCACCCGAACGCCAGTGCGCCGACCCCCACCCGCCTCGCGGTAGGACCTGGCGGGCAGCGTGCCGTTGCCGGGTGCGGACGCACACTCTGCCTAGACTCGCTGACCGTGGACGCCACTCTCTCCGACCCGCTCGTCGGGCGTCGCATCGACGGGCGCTACCGCGTCCTCGGGCGGATTGGACGAGGTGGCATGGGTGTCGTCTACCGCGCCGAGGACGAACGGCTCGACCGCGAGGTCGCGTTGAAGGTGCTGCGCCCCGATCTCGCGGGCGATCTGTCGGCCCGGCAGCGGTTCGTGCGCGAGGCGAAGTCCGCGGCCCGCCTCACCCACCCCGGTGTCGTCTCCGTGCTCGACCAGGGGTTGGACCACACCGACGGCCTCGAGACGGCCTATCTGGTGATGGAACTCGTCACCGGTCGCACGTTGCGCGACGTGGTGCACGAGGAGGGGTTGCTGACCCCGGGTGAGGCTCTGGACGTCGCCGACTCCGTGCTCGATGCGCTCGCGGAGGCGCACCGCAAGGGCATCCTGCACCGCGACGTGAAGACCGCCAACGTGCTCGTCAGCGATGACGGCCGTATCAAGGTGGCCGACTTCGGCCTCGCCCGCGCGATGGTGGCCACCCAGGGCAGCACCCTCGGCGCGGATGGCGACCTCATGGGCACCGCGGAGTACCTCGCTCCCGAATCCGTCGCGCGCGGCATCGCAGACGCCCGCAGCGACGTCTACGGCGTCGGGGTGATGCTCTACGAGATGCTGACGGGCGCACCCCCGTTCACCGGTGAGAGCCCGATGAGGATCGCTTTCCGCCACGTCCACGACGACGCGCCCGCACCGTCCTCGGTCGTTACGACGCTGCCCCCCGCGCTGGATCGCCTCGTGCTCGGTGCTCTCGCGAAGGACCCGGACGAGCGCCCTGCCGATGCCGGGGAGATGCGTGATCAGCTGCGTGTCGTCCGCTCGTCCTTGAGCGCGCAGGAGCTGCGCACCCGGAGTCCACGCCCGGCGGGCGGTGACAAGGTCGGGGACGGTGCGACGATGCGCTTCGCACTGTCCACCGGAGCGGCCGGGGTGTTGGCCCGCCCACCCGTCGGTGACCTCCCCCACACCGATGGATCGCGCCCCGGTGATCCAGGTTCGCCTCCCCCGCGCACACGGCGGGCCGGTGGTGGACAACCCGCCGCCCAGAGCTCGACGGCGGACGGCGCGCGGCCCCGGCGCCGCCGACGCGGGGTCCTCGCGATCGTCGCAACCCTGGTGGTTCTCGCGCTCGCCGCCGGGGTGTCCTGGTATGTACTGGCGGGGCCGGGCGCGTTCACCACGACGCCTGCCGTCGTGGGCCAGTCCCCTGCCGTGGCCACCCGCCAGCTGGAGGCTGCGGGACTGAAGATCGAGACGACCCAGGGTTTCAGCGATTCCGTCGCCAGGGGCCTCGTCGTGAGCAGCAACCCGAGAGCCGGGGAGAGCGTGCGCAAGGACGGCAGTGTGAGGATCGTCGTGAGCCAGGGCGTCCAGCAGTTCGCGGTCCCCGACGTCGGTGGCGCGAACGAGGATGACGCGAGGACCGCGCTGACCTCGGCCGGTCTGGCCGTAGGCACGATCGGCCGGGAGTACTCCGAGGACGTCGAGCAGGGAAAGGTCGTCCGTACCGACCCGGCCATCGGGGCGGTGGTGAACCACGACTCCCCCGTGAACCTCGTCGTCTCCCAGGGCCGGCAGCCGATCGCGGTGCCGAACGTCGTCGGCGATTCCCTGGACGCCGCCCGCGCCGCCATCTCCGACGCCGGGCTGGTCGCCGCAGACCCCACCGAACAGGTCAGCGAATCGGTGGCCGCGGGGCGGATCGTCTCCCAGACCCCGCCGACCGGGACGCTCGTGCGCGGGGACACGGTGCAACTGGTCGTCTCCAGCGGCCCACCACTGGTGATGGTGCCGAACGGCCTGCAGGGCAGACAGATCGCTGAGGCCCGCTCGATCCTCGAAGGCCTCGGATTCACGGTCGCCGTGGAGAACGTCCTCGGTGGCATCTTCGGCACGGTCCGCTCGGTCGACCCGGGCTCGGGCCGATCAGTCCCCAAGGGTTCCACGGTGACCCTCACCGTCGTCTGACCCCGCCGAGCGCCGATCCCCAGAAACGCAGAACGCCCCCGCACCGGGTCCGGGTGCGGGGGCGTCGTGGCGAAGGGGTGTCAGCGGGCGGCGAGCATCTCCGACGTGAGGAACGCCAGTTCCAGCGACTGCTGGTGGTTCAGGCGCGGATCACACAACGACTCGTAGCGGGTGCCCAGCGCCGCATCGTCGATCTCCATGGCCCCACCGAGGCATTCGGTGACATCGTCACCGGTGAGTTCCACGTGGAGACCGCCCGGCACGGTACCGAGCGCCTGGTGGACCTCGAAGAATCCACGGACCTCGTCCACCACGTCGTCGAAGCGACGGGTCTTGTACCCCGACGTCGAGGTGATCGTGTTGCCGTGCATGGGATCGCACACCCAGGTGACCTGAGCACCCGCCCTGGTGACGCCCTCGACGAGCGCAGGCAACCTCTCCCGGATCGTCGAGGCACCCATCCGGGTGATGAACGTGAGACGGCCCGGCTCGCGGAACGGGTCGATCTTGTCGACGAGCGCGAGCGCGTCGTCGACGGAGGTCTTCGGCCCGAGCTTGACGCCGACGGGGTTGCGGATCCTGGAGGCGAAGTCGACGTGCGCACCGTCCAGCTGGCGGGTGCGCTCGCCGATCCACACCATGTGCGCCGACACGTCGTAGGGCCCGCCCTGACGGACGTCGCTCATGTGTGAGCCGGTGAGTGGCGGTTCCTCGTCGAGGGTGCGGGTCAGCGGACGTTCGTAGTCGAGCAGCAGGGCCTCGTGGCTGGACCAGAACTGCACGGTCTGGAGCGCGTCGAAATCGGCACCGCAGGCGGCCATGAACTTCATGGCCTTGTCGATGTCGTGCGCCAGCGTCTCGTACCTGGCGTTGGCGACCGTCCCCGCGAAACCTCGGTTCCACTCGTGCACCTTGCGCAGGTCGGCGAAACCACCCGTCGTGAAGGCGCGGATGAGGTTCAACGTCGCCGAGGCCGTGTGGTAGGCGCGCAGCAACCGCTGCGGGTCGGGCGTACGACCCTCCGGGGTGAACGCGAAATCGTTGACGGCGTCACCGCGGTAGGCGGGCAGCGTCACATCGTCGCGGGTCTCGTCGTTGCTCGAACGCGGTTTCGAGAACTGCCCGGCCATCCGGCCGACCTTGATCACCGGCAGGCTCGCTCCGTAGGTGAGCACGGCCGACATCTGCAGCATCGTCTTGAGCCTGCGGCGGATGCCGTCGGCCGTCGCACCGGCGAACGTCTCGGCGCAGTCCCCACCCTGCAGCAGGAAAGCCTCCCCGCGGGCGGCGGCGGCCAGCTGGCCACGCAGCTGGTCGGCCTCACCGGCGAAGACGAGGGGCGGATACGACGCGAGCTCGGCATGCACCTCGGCCAGCGCGGCGGCGTCCGGCCAGTGCGGCTGCTGGGCAGCGGGGAGGTCCGGCCACGTGGTCGACGACACGGTGGTCGACGACGCGCCGGACGAGGAGAGGGTGCTCGTCACGGAACTCACGCGGCCCAGTCTGGCACTTCGGCACCCACTCCCCGACCGGACACCACATACCCGACACCCCGACCCGACACCACGACCTGACACCCCGACCCGACACCCCGACCCGCGTGGTTCGAGGCGGGCCCGCGACGGGATGCCCGCGCCGAGGGTCCCGACCCGTCGTCGCCTCGATCGGCACGCCTTCTCTCGCCGAGGGCGCGCCGCGCGATCAGCCCGGCGGCTGGTCAGACCGCGGGGGTGGCCCCTGCGGCGCGCTGCGGCCCCCAGGACCGCGGCCGGGTTCAGGAACCGGGGCTGGGATGCCGGCCGCATCGGCCACCTCGAGACGCACCCGGGCGTTGGAGGCGTACCCGTCGACGTACTCCTGGCGCGACAGCGACTGGATCGCAGCCATCACCTCGTCGGTGACCGAGCGGATGACGAACTGATCCTCCGCACGAGCGGCATAGCGGGAGAAGTCGAGGGGTTCACCGATCACCACGCCCACGCGACGCACCCGGGGCAGCCGCCCGCCGCGGGCCGCGAGCTCCCCCGTCCCGATCATCGCGACGGGAATGACGGGGACACCCGACTCCAGGGCGATCCGGGCCACGCCGGTTCGTCCGCGGTAGAGACGACCGTCGGGCGAGCGGGTCCCCTCGGGATAGATCCCGAACACCTCCCCGCGCTGCAGCACCTCCACGGCACCCGCGATGGCCGCCGCCGAGGCGCGACCACCCGAACGGTCCACCGGCAGTTGCCCGATACCGCTCATGAATCCCGCGGTCAGCTTGCCGCGTAGTCCTTTCCCGGTGAACAGGTCGGCCTTGGCGATGAACGTGACCCGCCGCGGCAGCACGGTCGGCAGGAAAACGGGGTCACTCGCGGAGAGGTGGTTGCTCGCGAGGATGGCCGGACCCTGCACCGGGACGTTCTCCAGCCCTCGCACCCACGGACGGAAGATCGCGGTGAGGACCGGTTCGGCCACGAGGAGCTTCAGGGGCCAGTAGAGGACCGGACGCGGCACTGCGGGGTTCCTCGATCCACTCGGCAGGAGGGTGGTCTCCGCGACCCTACCGGCAACGCCACGCCGAAACCTCGACCGTGCGGCGCTCGCCGTGCCACGATGAAACCGTGCCTGCTTCTCCGGACGACGGATCCGGCCCTCTCGACGTCGACGCGGCTTTCGCCGAGATCGTCGCGCGGTGGGATGAGGATCTGCGCGCCGAGGACGGTCCGGGCGAACCGTCGACGGTGGACGAGACGGACGCCGGGGCAGAGGCCGGCGGCGCTCGCGCCGTCCGCCCGGTCACCCCACTGCCTCCACCACCGCACGAGGACGTTCCGGTGTCGCGCCCTGAGGAACAAGCGCGGCCCGGGCAGCGGGAGCGCTTCGAACCCCCCGTGCCGGCGCGCGCGCGCGACGACGAACCCGCCGAGTTGGCAGCCCTCGGATCGGATGACCGCTTCGTCCCCGAGGAGCCGAAACCGCTGCCTCGTGACCTGCTGGGATGGGCCGCGTGGATCGTCGTGATC
>JBPBQU010000403.1:0-5918 GCA_050955085.1 Janthinobacterium lividum
GAGCGTCGACCAGAACGAGCCCTTGCGGTATGGCAGTGGCGGGCGACCTCCCGGCCGCCGTGGGTGGACGATCATCGGGGTGCTACCGCCGGCGAGGTGCACCTCGGGGAGGAGTCGGGCGAAGGGTCGACCGACCCGCCCGAGCAGGTTCACAGCGCCCGACGGGAGGAATCGTCCCGGGGAGAGTTCGTGCCAGCAGCGCTGCCACCGTTCGTCGTACGTTCTCGGATCGCGACGCAGCACCGCGTCCGCTCCGAGGCCGCGCACGTGCTGTTCCCAGGCGGCGAGGTCGCGCACGGGGTGGTCCTGGCCCGAGACCAGGACCGTGAACTCGGGGTTCCACCTGTCCCGGGCGACGCGTAGCGCCTCGAGTCCCGCTGCGACCACGCTCCAGGTGCCCCAACGGATCCCGATGTCGCTGCGCAGCACGCCGATCCCCTCCGACTCGTGAACGGGGAGGAAGTCCGGTTGGGAGTGGCGGACGAGAACGTGGGCCGTGGGGGAGAGTTGTCGTACCCGGTTCACCGTCGCGAGCACGGCCTGCGGGTCCGTGTGGCTCATGAGCACGTAGACGAAACCCGATGAACCGATCGCACTGTCCTGCACCGCACCGTCTCCTGCCCCGCCCCCGACCGGGGCCGTCCGGGGTCGAGCTTGCACGTTGGAACGGGCCTTCCACAACCGCCCGCGGCGAGCAGGAGGTCGTGACCGGGGAGTGCGGCCGCTCGTACGGTGTCGTCACCGCTCTTCCCGCCGGGTGTCGGCACCGCCCTTGTCGTCGATACGGCCCTGCCCGCCGACACCGCTTCCGCTCGGCTCGGTTCGCTCAGCGGCTGAGGGCGGCGCGGATGTGGTCGACGATCGCGTCGGCGGCGGCCTCGACCTGCTCGAGGGTGAGTTCGAAGTCGGTGCGCTCGCCGTACCAGGGATCCGCGATGTCCAGTGCTGCCTCGTCGCCACCCAGTCCGCGGCCGGGCTCGTGGACGGCCGGATCGAAGGACCGGTACATGACGACCCGCGAGGCCGCGGCTGCATCCGGGGCCTGTGTGCGCAACCATCGTGCGTGTCGTGAGGTCATGGCGAGGACGAGATCGCGCCCGCCGAGTTCTGCGCGGGTGGCCTGATGGGCACGGTGGTCCGGGAGGTCGTAACCGGCGTCGCTCAACACGGCCCGTGCTCGCCGGTCGATGGGGTTGCCGTCCTCCTCGTCGCTGATGCCGGCGGAATCGACGACGACCTGTTCGCCCAGACCGGCGTCGGCAAGACGGCTCCGCAGAACGACCTCGGCCATGGGGGAGCGACAGATGTTGCCGGTGCAGACGGTCATCACGCGATAGGGCACCCAGCCATCCTGCCGAGTGAGCCCGGGCGGTTCGCGCGCGGGGGACGCTCCACCGCCACGGACGACCCGGACCTGCGCCTCCTCAGAAGCGCGCCCGCCCGTTGCTCGCGAGACCCACGCTGTCGTGGGGGCGGAGGTCTACCGAACGCGGGGGGCGCTGCGGTGACACCCACGGCGAGTCCGCCACCAGGCCTGCCGAACCCGCCGCGACCGTCTTGTCCTCCGACCAGCCACCCCGGCTGGTCTGCTTCCACAGGCCACTTTGGCGCCCCAACAATTGGCGTAGACCCCCTCGAAGTGCGGCGACGTTCACCAGAGCGAACTGGTAGGGGAGGGCCAGGAGCTTGTGGTCCGTCTTCGCACCGACCCCGGCTGCCAACCAGCTGACCAACTGCGCCGAGAACAGCAGGCGCATCGGGGCGCTGTGCCGGGCGGCTCGGGCGGATGCGCAGAAGGCCACGACGAGAAGTGGGGGGAC
Source organism: Janthinobacterium lividum (assembly GCA_050955085.1). Taxonomy (GTDB): domain Bacteria; phylum Actinomycetota; class Actinomycetes; order Actinomycetales; family Kineococcaceae; genus Kineococcus. The sequence continues at coordinate 1,821 of JBPBQU010000403.1, forward strand.
GACCCCGGTGCGCAGGCAGCGGTGGGACACGAAGGCCAGCGAGACCCAACCCCGCCGCGGGTCGGCCAGCCGAGCTTTGGCCACGCTTCCGTGCCAGATCCCGGCCGAGATGCGCGCGCGGCGTTCGAAATCGTCCTTCTTGGTGAGTGAGACCGCTTCGAGCGCACAGGCCTGCGAGACGTGGGCGACGCGGTGGCCTTTCTCCAGGGCGGCGAGCGGGATCCAGTAGTCGTCGGCGTAGACGCCAGGAGGGATCGGCTGGTAGGTGGCACGCCGTACCGCGAAGATTCCACCGTCCGCGCCGACGACGGCGCCGAAGACACTCTCAGCCGTCTTCAGGCCACTCTCCAGGCGCCAGTACGCGGACTCACCCTCACCGTGCGCTCCGGTGCCCACCGGTTTCTTCGCACCGGAGACCACCGCGACCCGCGGGTCGCCGAAGGGCGCCACGATGGCCCGCAGGGAACCGGGGAGCAGCGAACCGTTGGCGTCCGTGAACACGATGATCTCCCCGCCTGCCTCGCTCACCCCACGGTTCAGGGCCGAGCTCTTGCCGCCCCGGGGGTTCTGGCGAACCAGGCGCAGCGGTGCACCGTTCGGGGTGGCGGCGCGGACCACGTCCGCGGTCTCGTCCTCGGACCCGTCGTCGACCACGAGAATCTCGAGAAGGTGGCGGGGGTAGTCCTGGGCGAGGGTGTCCTCGATCTTGCGGCCGATGAACGCCTGCTCGTTGTGCGCCGGGATGACCACCGTGAGGGTGGGCAACGACAGTTCAGACCCAGTCGAGCCGGGAACCCGACGTCTGGCCGCGAGGCGCATGAACACCGGGTACCCGACGTGGGTGTAAGCCGCCACCGCCAGGCAACCCAGGGCGATGCGGGTGCTGGTGCGCCGCGCCGGCGGGATCGCACCGCTGGGTGTCATCCGCACTGTCATATCGACTGTGTCTCCTCGCCGAAGCCCGCTGGGACCCCATCCGGGGATGAGGTCGTTCTCCGACTGCGACTCGCTGCGGCGCCCGTTGCTCCGGTCGCACCCCAGTGAACGGCGATCGTCCTGTCATTGCGGATTGTTACGGTGACCTCACTAAAAGGGACGATTCGTCGGTAGCTTAACGGACGCTTCGTGTCCCTTGGTCATGCTGCGTAGCGGTTGCTCACTCCGCAGTGCTCTGAAACCGCCGAACGGGTGAACAGACAGACCCGACCAGATGTTAGTGGCAATCCTGTCGGCGTCAAGCAGGGTGACCGCGGGCGAGTTCCTCCGGCGGGCGCCTTTCGTGGTCATCGGTGCTCGCGAGGGGCGTACGCCCGGCGTCACCCCCGGATCCGGCACCCGGAGTCGAAAACCGTCGATAAAAGTCACTCTGAGTGGTCGTTACACACCCGTAAGTGTTTATCCTTCGCGCCCCTGGGCCGAATTCTCAAGCCCGGTCGGGGCGGTTCCGAAAACACCAACAGCGAATAGCACCGGATCACCGATTCGGTAGTCACCCCCACGCCGCCCCAGAACCGGTCCGAAGGGATCACCATGCGCAGGAACGGCAAACCTCGCCTCACCCGTCTCACGAGTCTGGCCGCGGCCGTGGCCGTCGCCGGCGCAACGTTGATCGCCACCGCGACGGTGGGTGCCTCTCCGGCCGTGGCCGCAGCCGACGTGCAGACCGGTGTCTTCTCCACCGGGTCCCGCGGTTCCCTCACCGACTGGGGTCAGTGGGTAGGCAAGGACGTGTCGGTGACCACCGCCTTCCTGCCCGACACCACGTGGAACGACATCTCCGCCTACCAGTGGGGTGTGGGTCTCTACGCCAACCGCTACCACCGCATGGCGTGGGCGGTCCCGATGCTCCCGGAGACCGCGGGGGTGTCCATCCAGGAGGGTGCCAAGGGTGACTACAACGTCTACTTCACGAAACTCGCCGAACTTCTCGTCAAGAACAACCAGGGTGACTCCATCGTCCGGATCGGCTGGGAATTCAACTCCGACAGCTTCCAGTGGAGTGCCAAGAAGGACCCGGCCTCCTGGATCGCCTACTGGCGTCAGATCGTCACGACGATGCGAGCGGTGCCGGGTGCGAACTTCGCCTTCAACTGGTCCCCGGGGACCGGCAACAACATGGGGCAGTTCGACTCGGCGAAGGCCTACCCCGGTGACGCCTACGTCGACATCATCGGTCAGTCCGTCTACGACCACTCCCAGAGCTTCAAACCCGCTCAGTACGTGGAACGGTGGGCGAACATCTACAACCAGCCCGGTGGCCTCAAGTGGTTGGCGCAGTTCGGCAAGGACCACGGCAAGCCGGTGGCCTTCTCCGAGTGGGGTCTGACCAAGAGCTGTGATGGCTGGGACAGCGGTGACGACACCTACTTCGTCTCCAAGCTGCACGACTACATCGCCGACACCAACGTCGCCTACGAGAGCTACTTCAACCACGACCCGTCCCAGTGCGAGCGCCACCAGTTGAACACCGGTGATTTCCCGAAGGCGGCCGCGCTCTACAAGCAGCTCTGGTCGGGCGGGTTCGCTCCCACCGTGGCCCCGGTGACCAGTGGCCCCGCGGCCACCAGCAGCACGATCGTGCGGGTGCGGGTGGACGCCGACGTGTCCTCGACGTCGTACGACCTGGACGGTGCGAACCTGCACGGCGCCAACTACATCGACGTCAACGTCCCGAAGAACACCACCCGCTCGGTCGCGTTCTTCCTGGACAGCGCGGCCACCGCGACCCCGACGAAGACGGAGTTCACCGCGCCCTACGACTTCGGTGGCATGTCACCGATCTCACCGACTGCTCTGCCGACCGACGTCAGTACCTGGACCCCCGGCCAGCACACGATGACCGTCGTCGTCAGCCGTTACAACCTCCCGACCATCACCAAGACCGTGACCTTCACCGTCGGCGTGACCGAAGCGACGCAGGCTCCTGCGCCGGTAGATCAATCCAGCAGCGACGGTGGGGCGTCGAGCTCGGATGACGCGGGTTCCGTCACTGGCGTCCTCGTGAGCACCAGGCCGGACCGCAGCGCACCCGTGGCCCTGGCCGGGGCGAAGGTCACGGGGAGGATCTACGTCTTCGCGGACCCGACCAACGTCAGCAGGGTGGCGTTCTTCCTGGACACCACCACCAGCGCCGCTCCGTTCCGCGTCGAGTCGCACAGCCCCTATGACCTCGCGTCGAGCGGCCCCGACCTCGCGAAAGCCTTCGACACGTCCAGGCTGGCGACGGGAATGCACACGCTGACCAGCGTCATCACGTACCAGGACGACACCTCGAAGACGGTGGTCTCGCACTTCACGAAGTCCTGACCGCTTCATCGTGATGCGGCGTCCACCGGGGTCCTGCTCCGGTGGGCGCCGCCGTCGTGGCGCTCAACCGGTGCTGCCCGCTGCGCCGAAGAGGCGGAGGTAGGTGGCTGCGGCCTCGGGGTTGCACCCCCCGTCCAACCGGAATTCACACGGTGACGACGGGTCGTCCGTGCGGTTGTAGTAGGCCTCGTAGGCCAGGATGTCGCGTTGGTCGCGGAACAACCGCGCCATGCCCTCCACGTAGGCCACCGCATCGGCATCGGGCGCGTTGGTGGTGTCGAGCCCCCACTCCGCCACCGCGAAGAGTTTGTGGTGCTCCCGGGCGAACTCGGCGTAGCGGCACAGGCCGACCGGACGGCGCGCTGTTCCGCTGCGGCAGAAGCGATTCCAGTCCTGCGCGTCGCGGATCGTCGAGGGCAGGTAGACGTCGTTGCCGATGACGTCCACGAAATCGTCCCCCGGGTAGACGTCGGCGATGTTCGTCAGACCACCGGCCGTGCCGTAGTCCAACTCGATGATCACGTCGGGCGCCACCTCGCGGAAGATCCCGGCGAGGCGGCGGAAACACTCCCGGTAGGCGCGCTGGGCCTGCTGCGTGTCGCCATTGCGGGGGTTGGTGACACCCCAGGCGTACCAGTCGGCGGAACCTTCCCAACCGGGGCGCACCACCGCCGAACCAAAACCGTTCTCGACGATGTTGTGGGCCATGACGCGGAAGTGCTCGTCGTTGCCCCCGGCGGCGCAGGAGCCGAGGCTCTGACCGTCCTCCCGGGTGAGGAGGGGAAGGGCATA
>JBPBQU010000404.1:0-5843 GCA_050955085.1 Janthinobacterium lividum
CCAACCACCCCGGACGCTTGCCCGGACCCCGGCCGCCGCCACCGCCACCGCCACCACCGCGACCGTCGTCGGAACCACCGGGGGGAGTCGGGCCACCAGGGGTCGCCCACGGGTCGTGCTGCTGCTGGGCGTAACCCGGGTACGTCTGGTGGCCGTGCGCGTCCTGGTGGGCGGAGCCGACCTGGCCGAAGGGCCGGGTCTGCTGGCCGGGGGTCTCGTAGCGGTCGGTGTCGTCGTTCGCGCGCGCCTGGGTGAAGACGGAAGCGGCGGACGAGCCCTGGGTGGTGCCGTCCGTGCTGCGCTGGCGCTCGTCGGGGCCGTTCATCCTGTTCACCTCTGGGTGTCGGTCAGGTCTGGACTGTGGGCGCGGATCCCGCGCACTACCAAGTAGAGGCCAGGAGTCTGCGGATGCACCTGAAACTACCTGGAAGTCAACTGTGAAGAGCCGGGTCGGCGTTCTCCCCGGAGCCCGCCGCGTCCGAACCCTCGCCGGCGTCGTCGATCCGGGCGTCCACCACGGCCCGGAAGCGCACCCGGAAGGTCGCTCCGCCACCGTCGGTGGGGGACACCGCAACGGTCCCGCCGTGACCTTCCACGATGGTCGCGACGATCGCCAGACCCAGCCCGGAGCCACCGCCCGTCCCGCGCCGGCGGGAGGCGTCGACCCGGTAGAAACGCTCGAACACCTTCTCTGCCTGGTCGGGGGTGATCCCGCAACCGTGGTCGCGGATCTCGAGCACGGACTCCGGCCCCGAGGGCCCGGCGACACGGCCCACGGCCACCTCGACGGGGGTGCCGAACGGCGTGTGGTGCAAGGCGTTCGCCACCAGGTTCGTCACGACCTGACGCAGCCCGGCCTCGTCGCCCGACACGCTCGCGGAACCCGGGCCCACGTCCTCGGAGATCCCGACCAGCCTGACGGAGCGCTCCGGGGCCAGTGCGCGAGCGTCATGAACCGCATCGGACGCGACGACCACCAGGTCGACCGTTTCTCGATGTGCTGCCCGGGTGCGCTGCGCCTCGTCCAACCGGGCCAGCGCGAGCAGGTCCTCGACCAGGCGCCCCAGCCGCGTCGACTCACCCTCGATGCGTTCCATCACGTGCGCGACGTCGTCCGCCTCGCGCACCGCACCCTGGCGGTACAGCTCGGCGAACCCCCGGATCGCGGCCAGCGGGGTACGCAGCTCGTGGCTCGCGTCCGCGACGAAGCGGCGCATCTGCTCCTCGGAGCGCTGTCGGGCCACGAAAGACTGCTCGATCTGGGACAGCATCGTGTTCAGGGCCGTCGAGAGCCGACCGATCTCCGTGCTCGCCGGAGCATCGGGCACCCGCCGTGCGAGGTCCCCCGCGGCGATCGCGGAAGCCGTGCGCTCGATGTCGTCCAGCGGGCGGAACGAACGACGGATGGCCAGCGCCGCAGCCAGACCACCCAGCACGAGGACGGCAACCCCGATCGTGAGTGCCACCGTGCGGAAGTCGGCGACGGTGCGATTCGCCCCGGACAGGGGCAGCGCGACGGCGATGTCCACGATGGTGCCCGAACCGCCGAGGCGGCCCTGGAACAACAGGACGCGCCAGGGGTCACCACCGTCGGCGTCCGGGACGGTGAACGGTGCGCTGCCGCGCGCGTCGAGGTAGGCCGTCGTGAGGGCCGGGAGAGCTGGTTTGACGGTGCAGGGGGGGGTGCCGCAGACCACGACGGGATTCGCCCCGTCGGTGTCGGCGAACTGGACGTAGTAGTCCGACAGCAGGAGCGCCTCGGCATTGGACTGGTTCAACGAGGGGAAGACGTTCTCGATCGCGGCCCGCCCCCTCTGGGTGAGCTCCTCGTCGACCTGGTTGCGCAGGTTCTTCTGCAACAGCTGGATCGACACGAGACCGGTGACCGTCATCGCCACGAGCAGCAGGATCACGACGATGACGAGCAGCCGGATCCGCAACGGCAATCGTGATTCAGCCTGCCCCACCTTCACCCGCCACCCGCGCAGGGCGGTCACCGCGCGGTTCATCCCAGCGTCTGCGGGGCGCGCAGGACGTAGCCGACCCCGCGCTTGGTGTGGATCAAGGGTTCGACGCCCTCGGTGTCCAGTTTGCGCCGCAGGTAGGAGATGTAGGACTCGACGATCCCGGCCTCACCGTTGAAGTCGTAGTCCCACACGTGGTCGAGGATCTGCGCCTTCGACAGCACCCGGTTGGGGTTCAGCATCAGGTAGCGCAGCAGTTTGAACTCGGTGGGGGAGAGCTCCACGATCCGCCCGGCCCGGCGCACCTCGTGGGAGTCCTCCTCCAGCTCGAGGTCGTGGAACACCATCCGGCCGGTGTCCGCACCGCTCACCCCGCCCGTGCGCCGCAACACCGCGCGGATGCGGGCCACCACCTCCTCGAGACTGAACGGCTTCGTCACGTAGTCGTCACCACCGACGGTGAGACCGGCGATCTTGTCGGCGGTGTCGTCGCGCGCGGTGAGGAACAACACCGGGACGGGACGGCCGCGCTCACGCAGTTTGCGGGTCACCGTGAACCCGTCGAGGTCGGGCAGCATGACGTCGAGCACCACGAGGTCGGGGCGCATCTCCTCGGCGAGTTTCAGTGCCTCGGCACCGTCGGCCGCCGAGGCGACCTCGAAACCGGCGAAGCGCAGGCTGGTGGCCAGCAGCTCGCGAATGCTGGGCTCGTCGTCCACGACGAGCAGCCGGGCCTCCGGCGGGTTGCTGGCAGCTCTCACACCCCCAGTGTGGGCCGCCACCCTGGGAGGGGGCTGAGCCCCGCCCGGGAGTGCGCCCAGGACATCGGCCTCCCTCGGCGGTCCACGACATCGGCCTCCCCCGGCGGTCCACGACACCCAGCTGGCAGACTTCCCCGCGTGCTCCGTCGCGTGACCGCCACCCGGTACGTCACGCCGCTGCGTGAGGGCGGCAGCATGCCCGGGGTCTGCGAGGCCGACGACCTCGGCACCTACGTGGTGAAGTTCCACGGTGCGGGTCAGGGCCGGCGGGTGCTCGTCGCCGAGGTGCTCGTGGCCCGCCTCGCCGCGGCGCTCGCCCTCGACGTACCCGAACTCGTCGTCGCCGAGGTCGACCCGGTCATCGGTCGCGGTGAACCCGACGAGGAGGTGCAGGCCCTCCTGCTGCGCTCGCCCGGTGCCAACCTCGGCATGGACTTCCTGCCCGGGGCACTGTCCTACGACCCCGCGCTCGATCCGGTGAACCCCGCCTGGGCGGCCCGCGTCCTCTGGTTGGATGCCTTCTCCCTCAACGTCGACCGCTCCTGGCGCAACCCCAACTCGCTGTGGTGGGGAGGGCGCCCCTGGTTGATCGACCACGGTGCCGCGCTCTACTTCCACCACGACTGGCCGCGGGCCGAGGCCAGCGCCGCGCGACCGTTGCGCCACGCCGAGGACCACCTGCTGCTCGCCGCGGCCGACGCCGTCGAGGGTGTCGACGCGGCCTGTGCCGCGGCCCTCAGCGCCGAGGTGCTCAGCGCCGCGGTGCGCGCCGTTCCCGAGGTGTGGCTGATCGACGAACCGGGTTTCGACTCGGTCGAGGCACTGCGCACGGCCTACCTCGACTGGTTCTACGCCCGATTGAACGCGCGACGCGAGTGGCTGCCGGCGCTCGCGGACGCCCAGCGGGGGGCGCGTCGTGCCTGAGTCGAATGTCCCGGATGCGTCTGACCCGCTCGACGTCTACGAGTACGCCATCGTCCGCGTCGTCCCGCGCGTCGAGCGCGCCGAGTTCCTCAACGCGGGTGTCGTCCTGTGGTGCCGCGCTCGTGAGCACCTGCAGGCCCGCACGGTGTTCGACCCCGACCGGCTGCGGTTGCTGGTGCCGGGGCCGGGGTTGGACGTCGTCGCCGTCGCCCGCCACGTCACGGCGCTGGAACGGATCTGCGCGGGTGACCCGCGGGCGGGGGCGGTGAGCGACGAGGCCAAGGGGGCGCGTTTTCGCTGGCTGACTGCTCCACGCAGCACGGTCGTGCAGACGTCCCCCGTCCACTGCGGGCTCACCGCCGACCCGGGGGCAGAACTGGAGCGCCTGCTCGGCGCCTTCGTCGGGAGGTGAGCATCCTCTCGGAATGACCGCTGTCGATCGGTGGGGCAGGATCGAACGATGAGCGAGGACCGCGTGACCCTGGCGCCCGAGAACCCCTTCGCCGCCCCGAGCACCCTGCTCTTCGGGTTGCCGCCCTTCGACCGGATCCGGGCGGAGCACTACGCTCCCGCCTTCGAGGCCGGGATGGCGGAGCACCTCGCGGAGCTCGACGACCTGTTCGCAGCGCAGCTGCCCGCCGCCGGGTTCCTCGACGGGTTGGAATCCGCCGGTCGGTTGCTGGGACGGGTCGAGGCCGTCTTCTACAACCTCGTCGGCACCGACGCCGACGACGACCTGCGCGCCCTGCAGGAGCAGCTCTCCCCGACGCTCGCGGCGCACCACGACGCCGTGCGCCTCGACCCGCGATCGGTCTCCCGCATCGCGCAGCTGCACGCGGACCCACCCGCCGACCTGGAACCCGAGGCAGTGCGGTTGCTGGAACGCCTGCACTCCGACGCCGCACGTTCCGGCGCCCTGCTCGACCCCGCGGGGCAGGAGCAACTGCGGGTCCTCAACGCGGAACTGTCCGCGCTCACCACCCGCTTCGACGTCGAACTCCTCGCCGACACCAACGAGCTCGCGGTGCATTTCGCCGACGAAGGGGATCTCGCGGGCCTCGATCCCGCCGGGATCGCCCGGGCCCACGCGGCGGCGATCGCCCGCCACCTCGACGGTTTCCTGCTGGCCCTCGTGCTGCCGACCGGTCAGCCCGTGCTGGAGTCATTGCAGCGCAGATCCTCACGGGAGAAAGTGCACCGCGCCTCGATCGCGCGCGGCGGGCGCGGTGGAGAGCACGACACCCGTCCGGTGTTGCAACGTATCGCCGCCGTGCGGGCCGAACGCGCCGCACTGCTGGGTTTCCCCGACCACGCCAGTTGGGTCGTGGCGGACGAGACGGCCGGGAACGTCGATTCGGCACACGGGATGCTGCGCCGGTTGGCGCCCGCCGCCGTCGCCAACGCCGAACGCGAGGCCGCCGAACTCACCGAACTCCTGCTCGCCGACGGCGAGCAGGCCCCGTTGCGCGCCTGGGACTGGGCCTACTACGCCGAACGGGTGCGCCGGCAGCGTTTCGCCGTGGACGCGGAGGCACTGCGGCCGTACTTCGAGCTCGAACGCGTCCTCGTTGACGGTGTGTTCGCGACGGCGACCGCGTTGTACGGGCTCACGTTCGCCGAACGCCACGACCTCCCGGTCTTCTCGGCCGGGGTGCGGGCGTTCGAGGTGTCCGACGTCGCCGGGCCGCTGGGTCTCTACCTGTTCGACCCCTACGCCCGGGACGCGAAACGCGGCGGTGCGTGGATGAGCTCGTTCGTCGACCAGTCCGGGCTGCTGGGTGAGAAACCCGTCGTCGTGAACTGTCTGAACATCGCGAAACCAGCGGTAGGAGACCGGACGCTGCTCACCGTCGACGAGGTGGAGACCCTGTTCCACGAGTTCGGACACGCCCTGCACGGGTTGCTGTCCGACGTCCACTTCCCACGGTTCTCCGGGACGAGTGTGCCCCGCGACTTCGTCGAGTTCCCGTCCCAGGTCAACGAGTTCTGGGGTTTCGAGCCCGAGGTTCTCGCCGGGTACGCCCGCCACGTGGAGACGGGTGAGGTTTTGCCCGCGGCTGCCGTCGAGGGGTTGCGTGCGGCTCGCGGTTACGGTCAGGGATTCGCCACGACGGAGTACCTCGCCGCCGCCCTCCTCGATCAGGCCTGGCACCGCCTCGCCCCGGGGGCTCTGGAAGGTGCCACCGTCGACGAG
>JBPBQU010000405.1:0-5783 GCA_050955085.1 Janthinobacterium lividum
GCGTCGCGACGCAGTCGAGGTTGCGGTACTTGTCGGCGAAGTCGAGGCCGTAGCCGACGACGAACTCGTTGGGGATGTCGAAACCGACATAACTGACGTCGACCTCCACCTTGGCCGCCTCCGGCTTGCGCAGCAGCGCGCACACCCGCACCGACGCGGGCCCACGCGAGGAGAGGTTGGAGAGCAGCCACGACAGGGTGAGACCCGAGTCGATGATGTCCTCGACGACCAGCACGTGACGGCCGGAGATGTCGGCGTCGAGGTCCTTGAGGATGCGGACGACACCCGAGGACTTGGTCCCGGACCCGTAGGAGCTGACGGCCATGAAGTCCATGGACAGCGGGATGTGCATGGCGCGCGAGAGGTCCGCCATGACCATGACGGCACCCTTGAGGACCCCGACCAGCAGCACGTCCTTGCCTGCGTAGTCACGGTCCAGCTCGGCGGCGAGCTCGCTGACGCGGGTCGCCACCTGCTCCTTAGTGAGCAGGACGTGCTCGAGGTCGTTCCCGGCGGTGGCGGCGTCCACGCGGTGTCTCCCGTGAGTTCAGGCTGGCGGTGAGTTCAGGCTGGTGGTGAGTTCAGGCTGGTGGCGGAGGTACGCGCGGAAACCTGTCCCGCGGTGGCCTCACCGGGGTGGTGGCCCAGGCGTGAACACGAGCCTGCCACATGTCCGTCGCGCACTCGCACCCCCCGGTAGGTGCACCGCCCCCTGCCCCCGCCAGGCCAACAGCAGCGCGTCCAACGCGTCGACGTGGACCGCACCGAGCGCGCTCGCCGAACAACCCACCGTCAGTGCCGCCCGGCGCAGCTGGCGTCGTCGCAGCGCGGCGGCACCCACCAGCAGCGCGTCGACGGGAGCCTCCACGCCCGTTCCCACCGGCCGGAACGGGTCGGTCGCGGCCGCGAGCGCGTCGAGAGCGTCCGCGTCGTCACGCGCCGCGCGGGCCGTCCGGGCCAGTGCCGCGGCGATCCCCGGTCCCAGCTGCTGCTCCAGCAGCGGCAGCACGTCGTGGCGCACCCGGACCCGGGTGAAGGACCGGTCGGTGTTGGCCGGGTCTTCCCACGCGGGGGCGGGACAGGCGGCCCGGACGATCGCGCGCCCCAGGCCCAGCAGTGGGCGCCGCAACCGCCCGCGCACCACCGCCATCCCCGCGAGGCTGCGCGTACCCGACCCGCGGGCCAGACCCAGCAGGACCGTCTCGGCCTGGTCGTCGAGGGTGTGCGCGAGCAGCACGGCCACCGCGTCGTGCTCGTCCGCGACCCGCTCCAGGGCGTCGTAGCGGGCGGTGCGAGCCGCGGCCTCGGGACCACCCGCCCGGCCGACGGCCACCCGGGTGACGACGACGCGGGTACCGACCACGGGGTCCAACCCGAGCTCGCGGCAGGTCTGCTCGACGTCCGAGGCGATCCGGGCCGAGGCCTCGTGCAACCCGTGGTCGACGGTCACGGCCCCGGCGCGCAACCCCACCTTCGGGGCCTCGAACGCGACCGCCGCGGCGAGGGCCACGGAATCCGCACCCCCGGAGCAGGCCACCAGGACGAGGGAGCCGGGGTGCTCGCGCGCGAGGACCCCCAGGTCATGCCGGACCGCGACCCGGACCGCGGCGATGGCGGCGTCGATGGCAGCGGTCGCGACACCGACGGTGCGGCGGCTCAGCCGTGCACCCGTATGACCCAGGCCGCCGGTGCGGCGATCTCAGCGGGAGTGGGCAGCGTCTCGGGCCCGGTCCAGACGGCGTTGAGACCTTCCCAACCGACCGAGGCGATCACCGCGCGCACGAAGCTGGCACCGTCGGCGTACTGCCGGGTCTTGGCGTCGAGGCCGAGCAGGCGGCGCATCACCTGCTCGCGGGTGCCCCCTCCCCCGCGCCGCTGGGTGAAACGCGCCCGGATGGTCGCCACGGTCGGGACCACCTGCGGGCCCACGTCGTCCATGACCACGTCCGCGTGCCCCTCCAACAGCGACATCACGGCCACCAACCGCGACACCCGGTCGCGCTGACCGGGGGTCTGCAACAGGTCGGCCAACCCGACACCCCTGCCGGGCGCGGTGCCGCGCAGCACCTCGGGCAGGCCCCGCACCACCGTCTGCAGGCGCTCACCGAGGTCGCGTGGCTGGGCCAGCAGGTCGGCCGAGAGGCCCCGGGCCTGCTCGGTCACCCAACGTCGCAGCCAGGGGTTCGCGCCGAACTGCAGCCGGTGCGCCTCCTCGTGCAGACAGACCCAGCGACGGAAGTCGTGCGGATCGACCTCCAGGTCGCGCTCGACCTGGATGACGTTCGGCGCCACGAGCAGCAACCGGCCCGGAACCCCCCGACCGTCGTCGACACCGGTGAAGACGTCGAACTGACCGAGCACCCGGCTGGCGAGGAAGGCGAGCAGACTGCCCAGCTCGGCTCCCGTCGTACGCCGCCCCGCGGCAGTGGTGGCCCGATCCACGACTCCACCCGCCCGGGCCGCGGCGAGGCGCGGCTCGCGGCGCGGCGCCGGGATGAGAACCGGGCCGAGCAGGGTGGCGAAGGCTTCGACGTTGGCCCGCGCCCACGAGGCGCGGTCCACGACCAGAACCGGGGGATCGGGGGCGAGGCCCGGGTCCCGGTGCAGGTGGGCGGTGGCGCGAACCGGTCCCGACGCCTGCGCCGCGGCCTCGCGCAGTTGACCGACGACCTCGGTGACCTCGCCGCGACCGGCCTTGGGACCCGGTCGGACGAGCGAGGCTGCGAGCTGTCCCGCGAGGTCGAAGTCGACGAACTCGGCCACCGAGCGGGCCCGGGGGTCGACGTGGGTGTCCACCGGTGCGCTCATGCGGGCACGCTACGCGTGGTTCCCGACCGACGGGATTCCTGGCCGACGTGATTCCTGGCCGACGGGGTTCCCGGCCGACGGGGTTCCCGGCCGACGGGATTCCGGCCGACGGGGTTCCGGCCACTGCTCACCGACAACCGCACGCCGCGAGCGCCGTCGTGAAGCGGTCCTGCGCGTGGCGGGCACCGCCGGAGCCGCCCGGGGCGACCGCGTCCGACATCACCGCGAAGGCCAGCAACCGCCCGTCCGCGTCCCGCACGAATCCGGCGAGCGAACTCACCCCCGTCAGGGTGCCGGTCTTGGCCCGCACGATCCCTGCGCCGGCGACGTCGTCGGGCCGGTCGTAGCGCTCCAGCAGGCTCCCGCTGACCGCGGCGACGGGCAGCCCCGAGGCGATCGCGGCGAGGTCGGGATGCTTCCCCGCCGCCACCAGTGCGAGCAGCTCGGTCAGGGTGCGGGCGGGGATCCGGGTCGCGCGGCCCAGGCCACTGCCGCCCTGCAGGGTGACCCCGGCGACGTCGACGTCGAGGGCCACGACCTGCTCCACGATGGCGAGGGAGGCGTCGTCGAACGTGGCGGGGCGTCCGCTCGCCACCGCGACCCGACGGGCCAGGACCTCGGCAAGGGTGTTGTCGCTCGTGGTGAGCATCGACTCGACCTGTTCCGCCGTCGTCGCGGAACTCACCTGGGCGAGGACGGTCGCACCGGGTGCGGCGCCGGCCCGCGAGGGTGCTGCGAGGACCCGCACGCCGTGGTTGCCCAGTAACCGGGCGAAGGTCTGTGCGGCGGCCATCGCGGGGTCGGGGGCCCGGGGAGCGGGGTCTCCCGCGGCGAGGCGTCCCTCGTCGACGGCGAGCGGGGAGACCGGCGCGACGAAGCCCGCCGCGACGTCCCCACTCCCCCACCCGGGTGAGGTGGCCGGGCCCGTGAAGACGTCGTCGTCGAGGCGGACGGTGACAGCGTCACGGCCCTGGCCGAGCAGCGCCGTGGCGCTGCGGGCGGCGAGGTCGTCGAGCCCGGCGTGCCCGTCGACGGCACGCGGGTCACCCGCACCAGCCGCGAGCAGGACGTCACCACCCGCGACGAGGACGACCTCCCCGGCGCTCGCCCCGTCGACGACCTCGGTGGTGGCGCGGGTCTGCGGGCCGAGGGCGCGCAACGCGGCGGCGGCCGTCAGGATCTTGGTGACGGAGGCGGGCACCCGCGCCACGTCGGCCTGCGCGGCCAGCAGGGTGTCACCGGTGAGCGCGTCGACCACGCTCACCGACACCGATGCGCCCAGCGCGGGATCGGCCAGCAGCGGGGACAGCTCCCGGCCCAGGACGATCGCGTCGGGGACGGGAGCGTCGGCCGACACGCCGGGCAGGACGGCCGCCGCGAAGGTGCTCGGCACCACCGCCGCGGGAGCCGTGGGGAGTGCGGGCGCGGTCGGTGCGGGGGTCGTGGTCAGCGGGCCGGGAACCGTGCCGCTGACGTCGAGGACGGTGTATCCCGCGCCCAGCAGGAGCACCACCCCGGCGCCCGCCAGCCCCACCACAACCCTGCGTGGGGCCTTGCGCACCGCTGGACTCCCCCCGGTCGACTCCTACCGCCTGTTACGTTCGCCGTGCGGTGTGCGCGACACTAGCGGGCACCGCAGCGCCGGAGCTTCGCCGGGCGACTGCACCAGGACGGGGTCGCAGCGGCCCCGACGAGAGGAGCCACGTGAGCACCCCGATCGAGTTCGACGCGACCATCGAGATCCCCAAGGGTCAGCGCAACAAGTACGAAGTCGACCATGCGTCCGGCCGGATCCGCCTGGACCGCATGTTGTTCACCTCGACGCGCTACCCGCACGACTACGGGTTCATCGAGGGCACGCTCGGCGAGGACGGGGACCCGCTCGACGTCCTGGTCATCCTCGAGGAGCCGACCTTCCCCGGTTGCCTGATCAACTGTCGCGCGATCGGCATGTTCCACATGCGCGACGAGGCCGGCGGCGACGACAAGGTGCTGGCCGTCCCGGCGGGCGACCCGCGCTGGGAACGGATCCAGGACCTCGACGACGTCACCGACTTCGACCGCCTCGAGATCCAGCACTTCTTCGAGACCTACAAGGACCTCGAGCCCGGGAAGTCCGTCGAGGGGGCCAACTGGTCGGGGCGCGACGAGGCCGAGAAGGAGATCGTGGCGTCCTACGAGCGCGCCAAGGGCACCTCCTACGAGCTCGGCGCCGGCCACTGACCCAGCCTCCGTCGGCCCGGACGGGCGCCCTCGCGGTGGGGCCCGTCCGGGGCGGTGCAGTGGGGGTGGCGGCGCCCGGGTCGGTGCGGACCCAGGACCGGCGGACCCAGGACCGGCGAACTCAGGAGGGGCGGGTGCCGTAGGGCAGCAGGCCCCCGCGATAGATCGAGGCGGTGCGTACGAGGGCACCCGCGTGCGGGGCCTCCACCATCGTCGTGCCGGAGATGATCATCCCGACGTGGTGGATGGTCGAGGCGTCGGACGTGTCGGTGGCGTAGAAGACCAGGTCGCCGGGTTCGAGGTCGCCGATCGCCACCTTGCCCTCACCTGCGTACTGCAGCCGCGAGGAATGCGGCAGCGACACCCCCGCGGACTGCCAGGCGCGCATCGTGAGCCCTGAGCAGTCGAAGGAACCGGGCCCGGCGGCCGCCCACAGGTAGGGCTTGCCGATCTGGGACATCGCCCAGTCCACGGCGGCGGTGCCCCCCGCGCTGGGCCCGGCGGCACGTTCGACCGTTGCCGGCCCAGCACCGGCCGCGACGGCCGAGCGGGACCGACTGCTCCCACCGGCTGCGCCCGGTGTCGCCGCCGCGGGCCGCGAGGCCGCTGCCGCAGCGCGGGCCGCAGCTGCAGCTCGGGCCGCGGCGGCTTCCGCAGCCGCCTGGGCTGCGGCCTGCTCGCGGGCCTGCTGCTCGGCCAGCAGGCCCGCCTGCCGCTGTTGCTCGAGCGCGACGGAGGTCTGGTTCAGCTGG
>JBPBQU010000406.1:0-5742 GCA_050955085.1 Janthinobacterium lividum
GTCTCGCTGTGGTCCTTGCCGCACGACCCCACGGACCCGGCGGGGCCGGGGCTCGCCTACGTCGTCGTCCCCGGCAACATCGGCGGGCCGCAGACCCTGCTCGAGGTCGTCCGTGCGGTCCACCCCGCCCTGACCGGTGCGGCGCAGACGTCGTCCGGGCGGTAGGTACTCGTTCCGCTCCTCCCTCCATTCACGACGAAGACCCCGCGCTCCTGAGGGAGAGCGGGGTCTTCGGGTGGAGCAGGTCGTTCGATGCGCCAGCTCTGGGGCGCCAGCTCTGGGGGGTCAGCTCTGGGGGGTCAGCGGGGCATCGAAGGGGTGGTCCTCGCCGTAGAGGAGGGCCTGCGCCGCGCGGTGCGCGCTGGGGTTGACCACGATGGGCGCGAAGAGGTTCATGGTCGCCTTCTCGATGCCCTGGCTCATGTTCACGACCGCGAGAATCGCGCCCTCGCCCTCGTTCTCGATCTGCAGCGACTTGGCGGTCTCACCGTCGATCACCGCGTCGTAATCGGGGTAGAACGGCATCGGGTCCGCCAGCACGAGGCGGAGGTCGGGGTCGTCGGTGGAACGCAGGGTGAAGAACATCCCGTCGTCGTCGAGGGGTTCGATCTCGAAGCGGGTGTGTTCGCTGAGACCCATGAGTGGGGTGACGAACTCGATCTTGGGGGTGGTTTCGGAGGCGATGCTCACGTCGTCGATCCCTTCGTCTGCGGGTTCCCCAAGGGGCCGGATCCCCGGGGCGTCGCCCTGATCTCCGCCCGACTCAAGGGGTGCGTCGGCGTCGATCTATACCGACGGTAGTCGAAATGTTGCTCTGCGTCGCGTTGTTCGTGTCGCCCCTTCCGAACCCGTCCAACACGCAGGAATGCCCCGCCGGAGAACCGGCGGGGCATTCCTGTATCGAGTCAGGCGGCCAGCAGCGGGGCGCGCAGCGGCAGGTCGGAACCGACCAGCACGGCCTGCGTGGCCCGCATCGTGCGGTGGTTGATCACGATCGGCGCCAGCAGGTTGGCCGTCGCCGCGGCCGGGTCATTGCCGATGGTGACGATGCACAGCACGGCCGCCTCCGTGGCGTCGCGCAGGTCCAGCTTCGCGACGGTCTCGTCGTCGATCTCCGGGGTGTATCCGGGAAAGAACTTGCCCGGAGCCACGGCGGCGAGACGGATCCCCGTCCCGTCCACCGCGCGCAACGAGAACAGATGCCCCTCCTCGTCGAGGGCGACGAGGTGGAAGGCGGTGTGCTCGGCGAAGCCCATGATGGGCGACGCGAACTCGATCACGGGAGCGTCGGTCATGAGGGCCACTCTAGGAACTCCTGGGGTGTGAGATCAGGGTGAGTGCTGACGGAGTCGGGTGAGTGCTCAACGCAAGAAGTCCAAGAGGCTGGTCTGGACGGTCTTGGCTGTCACCTGCAGTGCGGCCTGGTAAGCGACGTTCTGCTGGGTGAACTCGAGGTAGGCCTTCATCGGGTCGACACCCTGGACGTCGTCGAGCTGCGACGTGAGGTACTGCAGCTGGGAGGTGTTGACGTCCTCGGCGTGGTCGAGCTGGTTGGTCCGTGCCCCGATCGTGGCCATCGCGTTGGTCGCCAGATTGATCCGGGCGTCGACCGTGTCCAGGTTGACGGCACTCGCCGTCGAGAAGGTGCCGGCCTGGATGTCGTCGGCCAGTGCGCTCAGCTGCTGGAACAACGTCGTGGTCTGCCCACCCGTCACTCCGTAGACGGAGTTGCCGGAGACGTTCACCGTCATCTTCACCCCGGGTGAGATGGTGCGCGACACCACACCACCGTCGTCGTGGGACGTGTAATCGGCGGCGAAGGCCGCAGTACCGTCGGACGTGCCGGCGAACACGGCCCGGCCCTGGTACTGGGTGTTGGCGTCACCCAGGACGGTGTCGCGTGCGGCGCGGATCTCGTTGGCCAGCGCCGTCAGGCCGTTGGCCCCCAGGGAGGCGTTACCGGCCTGAACCACGCGGCTGCGGACGTCCTGCAGCGCGTCCACGGTGCTCTGCAGCGCCGGTTCCTGGGTGGTCATCCAACCCCGCGCGTCGTCGAGGTTGCGCGAGTTCTCGGTGTTCACGCCGATCTGGTCGTTCAACCGCAGTGCTGCGGCAGCGCGCACCGAGTCGTCGGAACCCTTCGACAGCGATGTGCCGCTGGTGATCTGTTCCTGCAGCTTCGCCGCCCGGGCCTGGGTGTTCTGCAGGTTGGTGAGTGCGTTCATCGCGATGCTGCGCTGGGTCACTCTGCCGAGCATGATCGTGTCTCCTTCTGGGTTCCTGGTCAGCGGACCATGTTGAGCAGCGTTGCGAGCGCGTCGTCCATCGCGGTGAGGACCTTCGCCGCGGCGGCGTAGGCGTGCTGGTAGGAGACGAGGTTGGTCATCTCCTCATCGAGGTTGACGCCGGAGAAACCGTCGCGCACCGCACCGGAGTTCAGTGAGACCTGTGACGACAGCTCGGCACGGTTCGAGGCGGACTGGGTGGACGCGGCCAGGCTCGTGACGTTCGCGGCCCAGGTCGACTTGACGTCACCGAAGGCAGCAGAGACCTGGTTCGCGTAGGAGCGGTCCGAGGACTTGTCACCGGTCGCGGTGGTGCTGTCGCGGAAGGTCGTGCTGGTGACGGCGACCGCGAGCTGCGATGCCTTCACCGGCGAGTCGAAGCTGGTACCGGGGGTCCAGCCGGGCTGGACGCTCGTGAAGAACTGGCCGTCGTAGTTCTTGTTCACCGAGCTGGTCAGCGTGGTGGCGAAAGCGTCGAGGTTCTTCTGCTGGTCCACGAGGGTCTTGTTCGCACCGTCGAGGGTGGCCTTGAGAGATCCGGTGACCGGACCGGCCGACTGGCCACCGATGCTGGCGAGAAGCTGGTTGCCGATGTCCGCCTTGCCGGCCGCGGTGCCGTCGGCGTTGGTCGCGGTGACCTTGAGTTCGTAGGAGAAGTCACCGGACACGATGGTGGCGTTGCCGACCAGGACGTCCACGGTGCCGTTGTCACGGGTCACCACCCGGGAACCCGTGACGTCGGCCAGCTGGTTGAGGTATTGATCGCGCTGGTCCATCAGCTCGTTCGCGGAGGCACCGCTGGACTGCGTCTCGCGGATCGAGGTGTTCAACCGGGCGACGTTGGTGGCGATCGTGTTCGCCTGGGTGGTGAGGGTCTGCGCCTGCAGGCCCAGCTGGTCGTACTGGTCCTCCAGCTGACTATTCATGCCCACGATCTGCGTGGCCACGGTCTCGCTGCGGGTGATGACCAGGGACTGGGCACCCGCGAGGCCGGTGCTGCCGCCCTTGGAGGCGAGGTCGTTCCACGCCGACGACAGCTCGGAGAGGTTCTGGCTCAACCCCGACGCGCCTACGTCGCCGAGAGCGTTCTCGATACCCGCCCAGGTCGTAGCGGCGGTCGACTGCTCCTGCGCAGATGCCGAATCCTGACGGGCGGTCGCGGTGGCCAGGGTGTCGGAGACGCGCGTCAACCCGTTGACGACGACACCGTCACCGGGGACGTACTTCTGCGTGAACGTGCCGGTCTGGTTCAGGACGCTCGCGGACTGCTCGACACGCTGGCGGGAGTATCCCTCGGTGTTGACGTTCGCGATGTTCTGCCCGGTGACCTCCATCCCGCGCTGGGCGGCACCGAGGGCGCGGGCGGCGATGTTGATGCCGGAGAAAGTGCTCATCGTCTGGGTTCCTTTCAGAGGGCTTCGTCGACGAAGTGGGCGCGAGATCCACCGGTCGACGCGACCGTGTTCTTGCCCCGGGCGGTATAGGTGTCGAGGGGCTGGTCCAACCCGAGCAACGTCTCGCGCAGGGCGCGGGCACCGGAGTTCAGCAGGTCGCGGTTGGCGTCGGCGAGGTCCTGGATCTCGGCCGTGAGCGTGAGGAACGCGTCGCGGTGACCGCGTAGCAGCTCACCCCACGGGTCGGGGGCGGCGTCGGCGAGGGCCCCCAGGCTGGGGCCGGCGTCCATGCCGAGCTCCTCGGCCAGCGAGTCCACCTCGGTCGCGCGGAGGAGTTCGGTGGAACGGATCTGGTCCATGACGAACTCGACCTCGCGGGTGGCGTGCGCCAACCAGCGCGTGCGGCCGCTGGCCAGCACGAGCTGCTCCTCCTCGAGCTTGAACAGGAGCAGTTCCAACAGCTCCCGCTCCTTCCAGAGGATGCCGGAGACCTCGGCGAGTCCCATGCGTGTCCTTTCCGTCCCATTTCGTTACGAGGTGTTGCGTCGTGAGGTGTTGCCCTGGTGCTTTCCTCGTCCATCGGCGGCCCGTATCACGAGCTGAGGCGCCGAACGGGTGGAACGGCAGGTACCGGTGCACGGGTGGGTGGGTGGGCGGGTGCTGGCGGCGGCTGGGGCATGGAGATTCACCACCGTGGGGTCCGCTCCGGCGTGAATCCCGCCTGATCGGGTTCCGGGATCAGTGATCGCGTTTGCGGGCGAAGAAGGCGTTGCGCGACGGTTTGCGCAGCGCGTAGGGGCGGCCGTCGTCGAGGGCGGCCCGCAGTTCCTTGTGCATCTCGCGTGCGTTGTCCTCCATGGCTTTAGCCACGGCGTTCTGGTCGGTGCTGCGTTCGCGAGTGCTGACGAGGAGGTGGTCGTTGCGTCCCTTCTCGTGTTCCACCTCGAGAAAGTTCTTCGCGCACAGGGCGTAGAGGGCGCTGACGCGTTCGCCGTACTTGTCGGCGTAGGTCTCGATGAACGTCGGGGTCAGCTGACCCTTCTTGAACGCGTATTCCAGGTCGCGGACCACTTCGTAGAGCGCCTTCACTTCCACCACTCCTGACCCTCGAACACCATGCGCACCAGGGCTGACGGCTCTGCTGCCTGCTTCACCATCGGCACCTGAAACCACGGCGCTGAGGCGGGCTCGCCCATTCGGGGGAGAGGTCGCCCGGGTGGCCGGTGGTGGTGACCGCGGGTCATGCCGCGGGCCGTTCCCGGGTCCCGTTGACCCGGACGGTGTCACCCGTTCGGCGCTCAAGTCGCCTATGTCGAAGTGCCGAGAAGGGTGGGGTGACCGCAGACGCCGCGACCTTCACCCCCGAGCTCACCGACGCCGAGCGCGCTGAGCTCGTCGAGAAGCACCTGCCGCTGGTTGGGTACATCACCAGCGAGTTCATCGGCCGGCTCCCTTCCCACGTGAGCCGGGACGACCTGACGTCCGCCGGGCTGATGGCCCTGTTCCAGGCGTCCCAGGGTTACGACCCCGGTACGGGGGTGCCGTTCAACCGCTACGCCAACACCCGCATCCGCGGTGCGATCCTCGACGATCTGCGCGGGCAGGACTGGGCGTCGCGCTCGGTCCGCAGCCGTCAGCGCAAGCTGAGCCGGACCGAGGACCAGCTGACGGTCCAGTTGGGCCGTACCCCCACCAACCCCGAGCTCGCCGGTTCCCTCGGCGTCTCCGAGCGCGAGCTCGGTGAGACCCGCGACGAGGCGCAGCGCTCGATGGTGCTCTCGATGCAGGGCTTCACCGCCGACGGTGCCTCCCTGGACGACCACCTGCCGACGCACACACCGGGCCCGGAGCAGGAGCTGCTGCACCGCGAACGTCTCGGCTACCTGCGCTCCGCGATCCTTGTGCTGCCCGAACGCCTCAAGTACGTGGTGGAGGGTTATTTCCTGCGGGAGCGGCCGATGGCCGAGCTCGCCGAGGAGCTGGGGGTCTCGGAATCGCGCATCTCGCAGATGCGCGCCGAGGCGCTGGTGCTGCTGCGCGACGGCATGAACACCCACCTCGCG
>JBPBQU010000407.1:0-5586 GCA_050955085.1 Janthinobacterium lividum
CCGGCGCATCACCCAGGACGTCGACGATCTCGAAGGCGCCCGTCTTCTGACCCTCGATCCGGAACGGGTTGACGGAGTTGACCAACTCCACCGGGTAGGCCTCCGCCAGTTTCTGGGCCTGGACGAGGCAGTCGTCGAAGTTGCCGTCCACCTGCAACAACGTGGCCCCGTGGGCGACGGCCTGGGCCAGCTTGCCCATCGCGATCCTGCCGTCGGGTACGAGCACGGCGCAGCGCAGGCCGGCGGCCGTCGCGTACGCCGCCGCGGACGCCGAGGTGTTTCCGGTGGAGGCACAGATGACGGCCTCGGCACCGTGCTCGACGGCCTTCGAGATGGCCATCGTCATGCCGCGATCCTTGAAGGAGCCAGTGGGGTTGCACCCCTCGACCTTGAGGAACACCCGGCCCTTCGCCACCTCGGAGAGGTGTCGGGCCGGAACGAGCGGGGTGCCACCCTCACCCAAGGTGATCACGGGTGTCGCCTCCGAGACCGGCAACCGGTCGCGGTACTCCTCGATCAAGCCGCGCCAGACATGCGCCATCAGGCGTCCCTCCCGTTCGCATGCCCCCGCGCGTCGTGACCTTCCACCCGCAGCACCCCCGCCACCGAATCCACGATCTCCAGCTCCTCCAGTTGTTCGACCGTCGCGGCGAGCGCCGCGTCCGGTGCGCTGTGCGTGACGACGACGAGCACGGCACGCCCCGCCCCCTCGCCAGGTTCCTGACGCTGCTGCACGGCCTCGATCGACACCCCGTGCGCGGCGAAGACACCCGCCACCTGCGCGAGCACGCCCGGGCGATCCGCCACGTCGAGACGTACGTGGTATCTCGTCACCGTCTCGGCCATCGGTTGCACGGCAAGGTGCGCGTACGCCGATTCCCCCGGCCCGCGGGCCCCGAGGAGGCGGTGCTGCGCCACGGCGACCACGTCCCCGAGGACCGCGCTGGCTGTCGGCTGCCCCCCGGCACCGGGACCGTAGAACATCAGCTGACCTGCCGCCTCGGCCTCGAGGTAGACGGCGTTGAACGCACCGCGGACCCCGGCCAACGGGTGCTCACGCGGCAGCATGGCCGGGTGTACCCGTACGGAGACGGTGTCGTTACCCGCTGCGTCGCTGCTGCGTTCGCAGATGGCCAACAATTTGACCACGCAACCCTGTAGCTGAGCGGCGCGGACGTCGGCCGCGCCCACCTCGGTGATGCCCTCACGGTGCACGTCGTCGAGGCTCACCCGGGTGTGGAACGCGAGCGAGGCGAGGATCGCGGCCTTCGCCGCGGCGTCGAAACCCTCGACGTCCGCTGTCGGGTCGGCCTCGGCGTAACCCAGTGCCTGCGCCTGCCCGACCGCCTCGGCGAAGCCCATGCCCGTCGTGTCCATCTGGTCCAGCACGTAGTTCGTCGTGCCGTTGACGATCCCGAGGACCCGCGTCACGCGGTCACCGCCCAGGGATTCGCGCAGCGGACGCAACAGCGGGATCGCGCCCGCGACGGACGCCTCGTAGTAGAGGTCGACCTCCGCCTTGGCTGCGGCCTCGTAGAGCGTCGGCCCGTCGGCGGCCAGCAGCGCCTTGTTCGCCGTCACCACCGACGCGCCGTGGTCCATCGCGCGCAGCATCAGGGAGCGCGCAGGCTCGATTCCGCCGATCACCTCGATGACGACGTCCGCGCGGGTCACCAGTTCCTCGGCGTCGGTCGTGAACAGGCTGGGGTCCACGTCCAGACCGCGGTCGCGACCCAGGCGGCGCACCGCGATCCCGATCAACTGCAGGGGCGCTCCCACCCTCGAGGCGAGCTCCCCCGCCTGCGACGTCAGCAGTCGCGCCACCTCGGTGCCCACCACTCCGCACCCGAGCAACGCGACCTTCACCGGCTCCACCGCAGACGTCCCCTCAGTTCGCTTCACGATCGTTCACGTTCTTCCCTCGCGATCGGCAACGACAGCTTCTCACCTGTCGCGGACACGAGGAGCACTCCCTCCAGCGCTCACCCGGCGTCGAGAGCAAGCAGGTCCGCAGGCGTCTCCCGGCGCACGAGCAACTTCGAGCAACCGTCGCGCACCGCGACCACACCGGGCCGCGGCACCTGGTTGTAATTGCTCGCCATACTGCGGCAGTAGGCACCCGTGGCCGGCACGGCCAGCAGGTCACCCGCACCCGCGTCGGCCGGCAGGAACTCGTCCTTGACGACGACATCCCCACTCTCGCAGTGCTTGCCGACCACCCGCGACAGGACCCCCGGGGCCTTCGACGCGCGCGAGGCCAGCGTCGCGGAGTAGTCCGCGTCGTAGAGGGCCGTGCGGATGTTGTCGCTCATCCCGCCGTCGACGGAGACGTAACGCCGTCGCGTCCCACCGTCGAGCTCGACGTCCTTGGTGGTGCCGACCTCGTAGAGCGTGAACGTGCTCGGCCCGGCGATCGCCCGCCCGGGTTCCACGGAGACCCGCGGGACAGCGATGCCCTGCACGAGACACTCGCGCGCCACGATCTCCGCCAGGCGCCCGGCGATCTCCTTGGGGGACAACGGATCGTGTTCGGAGGTGTAGGCGATGCCGAACCCGCCCCCGAGGTCGATCTCGGGAAGTTCCCGACCGTGTTCGCGTTCGATGAAGCGGTGCAACCCGAGAAGGCGACGGGCCGAGACCTCGAAACCCCCCATGTCGAAGATCTGGGATCCGATGTGGCTGTGCAACCCGATCAGGTCGAGCTCGGGACGACTCAGGACCTTCGCCACCGCGGCCCCGGCCTGGCCCGTCGCCAGCGACAGGCCGAACTTCTGGTCCTCGTGGGCCGTGGCGATGTAGGAGTGAGTGTGCGCCTCGACCCCCACGGTGATCCGCAGCATCACCGGGGCGAGCACCCCGCGCTCGCGGGCGATGTCGGCCACCACGTCGATCTCCGCGAGGGAGTCGACGACGATGCGACCCACCCCGGCCTCGAGCGCCGCGGCGATCTCGGCGCGCGATTTGTTGTTGCCGTGCAGCCCGATCCGCCCCGGGAGAACCCCACCACGCAGGCCGAGTTCGAGCTCCCCCGCCGACGCCGTGTCGAGGTGCAGACCATCCTCGGCGATCCAGCGCGCGACCCCTGTGGCCATGAAGGCCTTCGAGGCGTAGAAGACGTCCGCGCCACCACACAGGTCGGCGAAGGCGTCCGCGAAGGCATCACGGAAGGCGACGGCGCGTGAGCGAAAGTCGAGTTCGTCCACGACGTACAACGGCGTCTGGTATCTGGCCGCGAGGTCTGCGACGTCGACCCCGCCCACGCGCAGCACACCGCGGTCACCGCGTTCGACGGTGCGCGCCCACAACTGCGGCAGGAGTTCGTTCACGTCCGCCGGTGGCACCAGCCAAGCGGGAACGACCGCGGTCGCCCCGCCACCCGGGGAGTGCAGGATCCCGGCCTCATGGGTGCGGGCCACTACATGCGCTCCGGAGCGGAGACGCCGAGCAGCGCGAGGCCGTTGGCCAGCACCTGCCGCGTCGAGTCGTTGACCCACAACCGGGTGCGGTGCACGTCGGTGACCTCCTCGTCGGAGCGGGGCGTCATCCGACAGGCGTCGTAGAACTTGTGATATTTCCCCGCCAGCTCCTCCAGATAGCGCGCCACCCGGTGCGGTTCGCGCAGCTCGCCCGCACGCGCCACGACGGCCGGGAACTCCGCGAGCGCCGCAAGCAGCAGCGACTCCGTCTCGTCGGTGAGCAGCGCGGGATAGAAGGCGTCCTCGCGACGCACCCCGGCAGCCGCCGCGTTCAGCGCGACGTTGGCCGTCCGGGCGTGCGCGTACTGCACGTAGAAGACGGGGTTGTCGTTTCCCCGTTTGACGAGCAGGTCGAGGTCGATGTCGATCGAGGAATCCACCGAGGACCGCACGAGCGAGTAACGGGCCGCATCAACGCCCACGTAGCCGACGAGGTCCTCCATCGTGACCACGGTGCCGGTGCGCTTGGCCATCCGCACCGGTGCCCCGTCCTTGACGAGGTTCACCAGCTGGCCGATGAGGATCTCGAGGTTCACGCCCGGGGTGTCACCGAACGCGGCGCACATCGCCATCATCCGGTTCACGTATCCGTGGTGATCCGCACCGAGCATGATCACGGCGCGGTCGAAACCGCGTTCGCGCTTGTCCAGGTAGTAGGCCAGGTCCCCCGAGATGTAGGCGGGGTTGCCGTCGCTCTTGATGACGACGCGGTCCTTGTCGTCGCCGAAGTCGCTGGTACGCAACCACGTCGCACCGTCGGACTCATAGATCCGGCCGAGCTCGCGCAACCGAGCGACCGCACGGTCCACCGCCCCGGACTCGTGCAGGGAGTCCTCGTGGAAATAGACGTCGAAATGCACGCCGAACTCGGCCAGGCTCTGCCGGATCTCGCCGAACATCTGCTCGACGCCTTCGCGGCGGAAGGTCTCCTGCTGCTCCGGGCGGGGAAGGTCCAGCAACCCCGGGACCTTCGCGATGACCTGCTGGGCGATGTCGGTGATGTAGTCCCCGCCGTAACCGTCCTCGGGCGGCGGTTCACCGTTCGCCCGGGCCAGCAGCGAACGCGCGAACCGGTCGATCTGGGCTCCGTGGTCGTTGAAGTAGTACTCGCGCGTCACCCGCGCGCCGCCCGCCTCGAGGATGCGCGCGAGTGAATCGCCGACCGCGGCCCAGCGGGTACCTCCCAGGTGGATCGGCCCCGTCGGGTTGGCCGAGACGAATTCGAGGTTCACCTTCTCCCCGCTCGCCTGCGCGGCCCGGCCGTACGCCGCCCCGCCGTCGACGATCTGGCGGGCCAGTTCACCGGCCGCCGCGGCCTCCAACGTCACGTTCAGGAACCCCGGACCGGCGATGTCGACGGCCTTCACCCCCGCAACCGTCGACAACCGCTGCTGCAGCAGGGTCGCCACCTCGCGTGGCGGGAGCCCGGCCTTCTTCGCCAACTGCAGCGCGAGACTCGTGGACCAGTCACCGTGATCACGATTCTTGGGACGCTCCACCCGGACCTCGCTCGGCACATCGGCGGGGTCGAGGGTCAGGTCACCGGCGTCGATGGCCGTCGTCAGTGCGTCCTTCAGGGCGCTACTGAGCTCAGCGGGAGTCACGAAGGTCAAGCCTACCCGGGCCCCCTCCCCCACCCGGCCCACTCGGGCGCCGGGGCTGGTCGGGACATGTGCACCAGCGCTGGTAATGTCATGCCGTCGTCCCGAGCCCCCGTAGCTCAGGGGATAGAGCGTCGGCCTCCGGAGCCGTGTGCGCAGGTTCGAATCCTGCCGGGGGCACCTTGTTCGTCCAACGTCGCAAACGGCGTTTTCCGGAGATCGCTTCTCACGAATCTCATCGCCACTTCCGTGGCCGATGACGCGCGTTCAGTCCTCCTCATCGTCGTCGTCGCGGGACCACCAGTCGTCCTCGAGGACGGACATCAGGACCTCGTCGTACCAGTGGCCATCGTGGAAGACGACCTCCCGGCGGCGACCCTCTTCGGTGAAACCCGCATTGGCGTAGGCCGCGAGGGCGCGGGAGTTGAAGGCCCAGGCTCCGAGCTGCACGCGGTGCAGGCCGAGTTCGGAGAAGGCGTAGGCCACGAGGGTGCGTACGGCGTCGGTGC
>JBPBQU010000408.1:0-5512 GCA_050955085.1 Janthinobacterium lividum
CCTCCGCCGCCAGGCGGGCCACCAGGCTGGGGTCCTCCACGGCCCGCACACCGTGCTGGATGCGGCGGGCGCCCAGTTTGTCGAGGGCGTCGCTGATGCTGTCGGGTCCGAGGAGTTCCCCGGCGTGCGGGGTACTCATCATCCCGGCCTCGCGGGCGATGTCGAAGGCCCGTTCGAACGGGGCCGGTGGGAACAGTGACTCGTCGGCGGCGAGTCCGAAGGAGACCACTCCGCGGTCCACGTAACCCGCGGCCAGGTGCGCGAGGTCCTCCGCCGCGGCGGGGGTGAGGCTGCGGATGGCGACGGCCATGAACCCGAAACGGATGCCGAGGCGGGCGGCCTCCGCGTGACCGGCCGCCAGCATGAGGTCCATGACCTCGCCGGGGGTGCCGAAGCGGGGGACGTAGAACATGGGGTTGGCCTGCATCTCGATCCACACCGCACCCGAGAGTGCGGCGTCCTCGACGACCTCGCGCACGATGCGTTCCAACTGTTCGCGGGTGCGGATGAACGCCACGGCCCCGTCGAACATCTGCACGAACTCCTGGAAGGACGTGAATCCGCGGGTCGGCGGAGCGACCTCACCCGCCTCCTTCGCGAACTCGGCGAGGGTCGAGGGGCGCATGGCGCCTTCGAGGTGGATGTGCAGGTGCGCCTTGGGCAGGGTGGCGAGGTCACGCACGAGTTCCTCCGTGAATGGTGGTCTGGACAGTTACTCTGCGGGAATGGAGACGGACGAGCGTATCCGGCCGGGGCGGACGGGCTGCGTCGCGGGTGAGCGGGAACGTCTGCTGCAGCTGGTGGCCGAACATCTGCTCGTCCACGGGGTGACGTCGTCGACCCTGCGTGGTCTGGGCCGCGCGATCGGGTCGAACAACCGGATGCTGTTGTACTACTTCGGGAGCAAGGAAGCACTCGTGGGGGAGGCCCTGCAAACGGTGGGGCGGGACATGTTCCCCACCTTCGGGGACGCCTGGTCCAACGTCGAGACGGGCCGTGGAACCCTGCGCGAGGATCTGCAGCGGGTGTGGGAGGCGATCTCCGACCCGGCCAACCTCCCGTTCCTGCGGTTGTTCTTCGAGATCTTCGGTCAGGCGGCCCAGCAGGCCATGGGCTATTCCGAACTGCTGGGCGATATCGGTGACTGGCACCGTCCCGCGGTGGTCCGTCTGATCGGTGCGGGATTGTCGACGGAGGTGGCCGAAGCGCGGGCGACCGAGCTCATCGCGTTGTGGCGTGGTCTGCAGATGACCCTGATCATCACCGACGACCCGACGATCGTCGCCGTGGTGCAGGCGCAGGCCCTCGACGGCTTCTGCGCGCGCTGTCTCTGCTGACGTCGGCTGTGCCGAGGTGGCTCGTGGTGACGTCACGGGATCGGCACCGACCATCACGAGGTCGCCGGTACCGCCGTCCCCGCGACGAAGCGGGTCCCGGGGTGGTCGGGGGCCAGCCGTGGCGAATCCGCCCCGAGGCGTTCACGCAGGGAGCCGTCCCCGGCGGGCCGTTCGAACTCCGGAAGGAGCCGACCGCGTCGCTGGAGTTCCGGGACGACGAGGGCGCAGAAGAGCTCGTGGTCACTCGGGGAGAAGATCGCTTCGAGCAGGAAACCATCGACGTCGGTGACGTCCATGATTTCCTCGAGCTGGTCGGCCACCTCGACGGGGTCACCGACGACGGTGAAACCCCTGGTGCCGCGGCCGCGCAGTTCCTCGAGGACCTCGCGCACGAGGGGCATCGTCGCGTCCGGGCGCCGGAAACGGTCGATGTTGCTCTGCCCCATCTGCCCGATCCGTGGATCGGCCGTGGGTCCTTCGAGCACCTGGCTCAGGGGCAGCTCGGGATCGAGCGCCATGAGATCGATACCGGTGTTCCCGGCGTAGATGACGGCGGCGACCTCGTCGGTCTGCATGTCCTCGAACTCCGCGCGGCGGGCGAGGGCCTCGTCGTGCGTCGCGGCGACCGTGACGGTGGCACCGACGAGGATCCTGACCGAGCGGGGGTCGCGGCCCTGGGTGGCCGCCCGGGCCCGGATGTCGGCCACGTTCTTCGCCGCGTGCGCGAAGCTGGTGCCCTGCAGGAAGACGCATTCGGCGTTGCGGGCGGCGAACTCCCGGCCGCGATCCGACGTGCCGGCCTGGAACAACACCGGGGTGCGCTGCACCGAGGGAACGACGGTGAAGTAACCGGAGGAGCGGAAGTGCTTGCCCTCGTGTTCGATGCGGTGCAGCCGTTGCGGATCCGCGAAGACGCCGGCCGCCTTGTCCTCGACGAGGGCGGCGTCCTCCCAGCAGCCTTCCCAGAGTTTGAGGCAGAGGTCGACGTACTCTTCGGCGATCTCGTAACGGGTGTCGTGACGGGTCATCTCGGTGTGCCCGAACAAGCCCGCGACGGTGTCCTGCGAGGCGCCCGTCACGATGTTCCAGCCGACCCGGCCGTGGGTGAGGTGGTCGAGTGTCCCGAAACGCCGTGCCATGGCGACGGGGTGGTCGATCCCCGTCGAGGAGGTCACCACGAAACCCAGCCGGGACGTCGCCTGCGCCAGCGCCGGGATGAGCAGCATGGGGTCGATACCGCTGAAGTTCAACCCGCCGCGCGCGGCGGCGGCCGGTAGGTCCCCGTGCAGCGAGGGGTAGCCGTAACCGTCGGCGAAGAAGAGGAAGTCGAAGCCGGATGCCTCCAGCAACCGGGCGATGCCGATCCAGTGCTCGACCTCGCGGTGGTGCACGGAGTCGCTGTAGGGGTGGGACCAGCTGAGGGTGCCGCCCACCTGGGGCGACGCGACCTCGAATACTCCCAGGTGCATCCGTCGCACGCTCGGGGCTCCTCTCGTCGGACGAAGGGTTCAGACGGGCGTTGAACCAAGTGGTTCAGATCAGATCACACAGCCTCGGGGTGCGGTGTTTCCGGCATGTAAAGGTTGCGCCATCCCGGTGCCGGACCCCGGGACGGGGACGGGGAGGGGCAGGGCCGAGGTCGCCACGCGGTCAGGCCGACGAGACCGTGTCCGACGGGTGACCCCGACGTGTCCCACTGCTCCGGACGGGTGGGGCTACGGCAGCTCGTAACATGGATGTCACACGAACGGGGGCGGGGTAACACCCCGTTCACGCTTCCGTGACACCCTCGCCGCTCAGAGATGATTCAGTTTCAGCCAGACCAGCACGTGAGACGCCAGCCCCATGCCGGACCGTCGCGCCCCTCACCGGTGCCACGCACCACCCAGACCCGCGCTCGCAACCGTCCCCGGAGCATCCGGACCCGTCGGAGCGAGGGCCATCACCACCACGGAGCAGCCCATGAACGAATCCCGTCGTCCGCGTCCCGTCGCTCCCGGCCGGTCCCGCCTGCTCAGCGACCGGCGCACCTTCCTGAGCGCCGCCGGCCTGGGTGTGCTCGGCCTGGGCGCACTGTCGGCCTGCGGGTCCGACGACTCCGACACCGCTGCCGCGGGTTCCGCCACCTCGGGTTCCGCCACCTCGGGCAGCTCCAGTGGTTTCGGTGAGGTCTCGCTCCAGCTGTCCTGGATCAAGAACATCGAGTTCGCCGGTGAGTTCTACGCGGACGCGAAGGGCTACTACACCGACGCGGGCTTCTCCAAGGTCAACCTCCTCGCGGGTGGTGGGGCGACGCAGGGTGCCGAGGTGCTCGTGCTCTCGAAGAAGGCCGACATCGGCCTGTCCTCGCCCACGCTGACGGCCCCGGCCATCGTCAACGAGAAGGCCCCGCTGAAGATCATCGGTGCGACCTTCCAGAAGAACCCCTTCTGCCTCGTCTCCATCGAGGAAGGCAAACCGGTCCGTACCGTCGCCGACCTGGCCGGGAAGAAGATCGGCATCCAGACCGGCGGCAACGAGACCATCTTCGACGGCTTCTGCAAGGCCAACGACGTCGACCAGTCCACCTTCACCATCGTGCCGGTGCAGTACGACCCGTCGGTCGTCGCCACCGGTGAGGTCGACGCCTTCATGGCCTACCTGACCAACGAGCCCATCCTGCTCGCGGGTCAGGGCAAGACCCCGGTCACGCTGAGCTTCGCCGAACAGGGCCTGCCGATCGTCGCCGAGACCTACACCGTGCTGCAGGACACGATCGACAACAAGCGCGACATGCTCAAGGCGTTCCTCAAGGCAGAGATCCAGGGGTGGAACGACGCGGTCCTCGATTCGGCCCAGGCGGCCAAGTACGCCGTCGAGACCTACGGACCCCAGGACGGCAGCCTCGAGTTGGAGGAGCAGGCCAAGGAGGCGGACGCCCAGACGCTGCTCATCGTCTCCGACGACACCAAGGCCAACGGTCTCTTCACCATGACCGATGCCCTGGTGCAGGAGAACCTCGACGCTCTGAAGGTCATGGGTGTGGAGATCACCGCCGAGGAACTCTTCGACCTCAGGCTGCTCGAAGAGGTCTATAAGGAGAACCCGGACCTCATCAAGAGCTGAGGCACCGCCCGTCCCATCGGTTGCGGCGGCGGGGCGCCACCACGGTGTCCCGCCTCCTGCGCCACCATGGCCCCGCACGACGTTCGCGTTCCTGAGCACCTCCGCCACGACCGACCCGCGCTGGCCCCCCGAGAAAGGTCCGCCCCGTGTCACAGGACACCTCCGCCGCCACGTCGTCCTCCCGGGCGGTCAACGCCACGACCCGACCGGCGCAGCACCCCGAGGCCGCCACGGGCTTCAACCTGCAGGGGCTGAGCAAACGGTTCACGCTCGGCCGCAAGAGCGTGCTGGCCCTGGACGCCACCGACCTCGGGACGCGCAAGGATGCCTTCCTCTCCCTCCTGGGCCCGTCGGGCTGTGGGAAGTCGACGATCCTGCGGATCCTCGCGGGGTTGGAGACCCCCACCGGCGGGGAGGCCCTGGTGAACGGGCTCACGACCAAGGAACTGCAGCGCCAGCACGAGCTCGGTATCGCCTTCCAGGACTCCGCCTTGCTGCCGTGGCGCACGGTCGCGCAGAACATCCGCCTCCCGTTGGAGGTGGCCGGGGTGAGTCCGCAGAAGGGGCTCATCGAGGACCTCATCGACCTCGTCGGACTGCGCGGGTTCGAGAAGGCCAAGCCGTCGCAGCTGTCCGGCGGTATGCGCCAGCGCGTCTCCATCGCCCGCTGCCTCGTGGTCCAGCCCACCGTCATGCTCCTCGACGAACCCTTCGGCGCCCTCGACGACATGACCCGACAGCGGCTCAACGTCGAACTGCTGCGCATCTGGACCGAGAAGCCCGCGACGACGCTCATGGTCACCCACGGCATCAGCGAGGCCATCTTCCTCTCCGACGTCGTCGCCGTCATGAGCCCGCGCCCGGGCCGGGTCGTGGAGGTCGTCGAGATCGACCTCCCGCGCCCGCGCACGCCGGACATGATGCGGACGCCGGAATTCCACGCCTACCACGACCGGCTCTCGGAGATCCTCTTCGGTGGCGGGGCCGGCCCGGAGGACGAGCACTGATGGCCGACCTCTCCGCGGCGCGCACCTCCGTCGAGGTCGTCGCGCCGAAGGGACGCGCCGCGC
>JBPBQU010000409.1:0-5508 GCA_050955085.1 Janthinobacterium lividum
ACGGATGGGACGGTGGAGGAGGGGAACCCCGGCAGGGTCCCGTCGGCGGCGTCGCGGTGGACGGATCTGGAGACGGCGAACCGGGTGATCACCGAGACGTTGCGGGCGAATGAGGCGGGTATTGACGCGGACATCGCTGCAGGTAAATTGATTGTCAAAGTAGACGCGCCCGCTCCGGTGGATTCGGGGGTGGCATGGGTTAATGATGGGGCAGGGGGGTTTGCGCAGGTGCCCGTGACCAAGTGTGTGGTGGTCCTCGGCCGTACGGATCACGGGTCCTGGTACGTGCTAACTGCCTACCTGGACGTGCCCCGGTGAAGTGGTCCGAGACGTCTCTCTCGTTGGTCTATGGCGATACTGGAGATTGGCTCTGCGCTCGTGAGGCGCTGGAGTTCGGTATCGACAACTGCCCAAATTCTTTGTTGTTGGATCAGGATTACTGGCATGAAGTCATTGTGCTCGCGCGGGAGTCGAAGGACTCGCCCGCTGTCTTCCGTCAGTTCGGCGGGGTCAACCTGCGGGACCCACCGGAGGGGACGTCGTGGCTTCGGTGGGCGGAGTGGGTGGAACGTCGTTTCACCGAGGCGGTGGATGATCCGGGGACGGTTCTGCACAGAGTGTTGAAGTATCCCGGCCAGTACCAGTGGCGCTATCGGTCCTCGGTGGTGCGCGACGAGGGTCGGTCGGCGGTGGATCGCCTCCTCGAGATGCACGAGTCCCTGCTCGAGGGGTGGGTGGGTGCGGGGGAGGGGTCGGCGCGGTTGCACCTGGTCGGTGACGTCGGTCATGAGGTGGGGTCGGTGCTGCGGTTGGACGGGTCGTCGGTCGCGTCCGTGGCGTCGACGTCGCGGGCGGGGGTGGTGGTGCAGCGGGCTGGTGCCGAGGGGTTGCGGGTGGTCGGTGTGCACGCGGGGGAACCGGAGCCGGACCCGCGGGAGGCGGGGTGGCGTGATCGGTGGCCGGCGTTGGTCGTTGCTCTGGGGGGCTGGTTGGGGGATGCGTCGGTGGGGTCGAACCCGTGGGTGGCGCAGGATCACCTGTTGCGGGGGGAGTCCGATGAGTTCCTCGCCCGGGTGGCGCATGAGGGTGGCGAGGTCCTGGAACTGGGTGATGGGGATCTGCGGGCTGCGGTCGTGGCTCTGGGGGGTGCGGTGGAGCCGCCGCATCTGCGGTGGTGGTTGCAGTGGATGGTGTGGCGGATCGGGGCCTTCGACTGGAAACAACCGTGAACCGGTTGCCTCGGCTGCGCGGCGTCATCACCGCGGCGGCCTGACGCTTCTCATGTTCGCGGGAGCGCCGCCGCGTACGCGGTGCGCAGGTCCTGCAACCGCCGGTTGGTTCCCACTCCCCAGGTCTGCCAGTCGACCGATCCACCCTCCAGCGCTGTCTGCAGCTGTTCGAGGTGCAGGTGCCAGGCGGCCAGTGACATGGGCACCCAGGCGTCCTCTCCTTCGAGGTCGTTCGTCAACGTCAACCGTGTGCGGGCGCGCAACGCCCCCGCGTCCAAGGGTGTCAATTCCCAGCGCAGCCGGCCGTGCTCGGAGTTGGTGTGTTCGAGCAGCCGCGGCGGGTCGAATGCCGTGATCTCACCCGGCCACCATTCGAGGCCGTCCTGCGGGCCCGAGAGCCACCTCGACGAGAACTCCCCACCCAGGCGGAGGTCGGTGCGCAGATCCGCCCACCAGCGTCGGGTGACGTCCGCGACGGTCAGCGCCGTCCACAGCGCCGCGACGGAGTGTGGATACTCCCGAGCCAGGCGGAGTGTCGCGCGGTCACCGCCGTGCAGGACCGCGTCGCCGAGGAGGTCGGGGGTGTCACTGGACATGCACCCAGTCTCCACGAGACCGCTCGCGACCGGCGCGCGTCGGGGGCAGGTACGCCGCGCCCTCCTTGCGACGGTGCGTTCGCCTAGCTCACCACCACCGGCGCATCATGGGCACCCGGTCACGGGGCACGGAATGACCACCCGCTTCTGTGCAACCTGGGGGACGGGTGGATCCGTCTGGGGGGTATGAACGACAGGAGCAGCCCATGAGCGTGACCAGGGATGAGGAATTCCGTCATTACGTGCTGCAGCGGCGGCTGGTGCTGCTGCGCACCGCCACCCTGTTGACGGGTGGCGACGCTCACCGCGCCGAAGACCTGGTGCAGACCACCTTGACCCGCCTCTACCTGGCCTGGCCCCGTGTCCGTGCCGCCGAAAACCTGCACGCCTACGCCCACCGGGCACTGGTCAACACCCTGGTCGATGAGGAGCGTCGGCCCTGGCGACGCCACGAGCAGCTCAGCGCACAGCCACCTGAGTACGCGGGGCAACCCGAGCGCATCGGGTCCGACACCGATGGTGTTCCAGGCACGGACGACGTTCACCGGGCCCTGCAGCACCTGCCGGCCCGGATGCGCGCAGCCGTGGTCCTCCGTTACTTCCACGACCTGT
Organism: Janthinobacterium lividum; assembly: GCA_050955085.1. Lineage (GTDB taxonomy): Bacteria > Actinomycetota > Actinomycetes > Actinomycetales > Kineococcaceae > Kineococcus. The sequence continues at coordinate 2,438 of JBPBQU010000409.1, forward strand.
CGGTCGCCGAGACAGCCCAGGCGCTGAACTGCACCCAGGGCACGGTCAAGAGCCAGACCGCGCGGGCACTGGACAAGCTGCGCCGTCAGCTGGGCACCGACCTCGACATCGACGAGGCATGCCCCCGCACCACCCCCACCCTGATCGCCACCTCTTCCAGGAGCTACTCATGACGAACCTGCGCACCCTGCTCGACGAAGCCGCCGGCTCGTCGCCCCAGACCTCGTCCGCATCGCTCGTGCAGGCCGACCTCACCCGCGCCCACCGCGCACAACGCCGCCGACGGATCGGGCGCGGGGCACGCGGCGGGTTCCTGACCGTGGCCGCCGCCGGGGTCGTGGCCGTCGCCTTGCAAACGGGGTTGCCTACCGGCACCGCCCCGAGCAGCGCGGTGACACCGCCGCAGAGCGCCCCGGCCGTAGGCGTCGGTCACACCCAGCTTGTTGCGTACACCGGTGCCCAGCCCGCGGGGTTCACCCTGGACGCGCTGCCCCGCGGGTGGGAGGTGCAGGGGGTGGATGCGGGTGGCCTCACCCTGGCCCCTACCGGGATCGCCGACCAGGACCCGCACTCCTTGACCGGCAAGGTTGCGGTCTTCCTCGAGGCGCTGCCCGAAGGCGCCAGCGGGGATCGGGTCCGCCCGGTGCAGGTCGGGACCGCGACGGGGTTGCTCCTCCAGAATGACGACGTCAACGGTCCGGGACGTCCCACCGGGAGCAAGCTCACCGACGGTGACCGTTTGGGGACGACCACCCTGTTCATCGCCCAGCCCTCCGGCACACAGCTGACGGTGCAGGTGTGGGGCGGGCTGGGCTGGTCCGACACCGACATCGCCGCCCTCGGTGCGGCGATCCACGTCACCGACGCCGCGACCATCTCGGTCGGCTGACCACGAGCGGCGGCCGCTCAGCCCGCGGCCGCCGCACGATCCTCGAGAGGTTGCGTCGGCGCGCCGCTCGCCCTCGCCTGCCGGGCTGGGCAGGATCAGCGCTGTCCATGTCGCGGAGCAGCAGACCTGAGAGGAGGGCAGCGTGCCGTCGCCGTTCGCCGCCGACCGTCTGCCCGACGGGGGCAGGCACTACAGCCACCGGACCGTACTGGCCCGCCGTGCGCTGCTGGGCGGAATCCTGCTCACCGGAGTAGGAGTGGGCGTCGGGGTGCACCACTCACGTGGGGACGACCCTCCCGGGACCGCCCCGGCCACCGATCTCGCCGGTTACGAGGGCTCTGCCTCAGACCCCGCCGCAGCTGGCCCCGCCGCAGCCGGCCCCACCGCACCCACATCGGCTGACGCCACCGCCGCGGCGCCCGCGTTCTCGCTGACCGCCGCGGACAGCCCGTGGGTCGTGATCAACAAACAGCACCCGCTGATACCTGCCGGGTACGTCCCCAGGGTTCTGAGCACCGTAGGCGGCAAGCAGGTGGCCGGTGTCATCGTCCCCGACCTCACGGCGCTGCTGGGGGCAGCGCAGGCCGACGGTGTGGAACTCACGCTCACCAGCGGGTACCGCTCCCACGACTACCAGCGTTCCGTGCATGACAACGCGGTCGAGCGCGAGGGCTTCGCTGCGGCCGAGAGCTACTCGGCGCGCCCCGGTTACAGCGAGCACCAGACCGGGCTCGCCGTCGACTTCGGCAGCAGCACCCAGCCGAAGTGCGCCGTTCAGGACTGTTTCCAGGGAACGACCGAGGCGCATTGGCTCGCCGCGAATGCGAAGCGGTTCGGATTCCTGTTGCGCTACCCGGGCGATCGGATCCAGGTCACGGGGTACGCCGCGGAGTCCTGGCACTACCGGTGGATCGGGGTCGATCTCGCGCAGCAGATGGATCGGGCGCGGGTCAGCACACTCGAGGAGTTCTTCGCCGTGAGGGGTGGTCCGGACTACGCCTGACCGGACCACCCCACCGGGATGTGGTCCGGACCTGCTGGTGAGGTGCGCCGGGTCACCAAGGGCTCAGGAGGCGAGGAACGCCAGCAGTGCCTGGTTGAACTCCTCGGCGTGGCTGACGTTGCACCCGTGCGGAGCGCCGGCGATGACGTGCAGTCGGCTGCCGGCGATCGCGGCGTGGGTGCGGGCGCCGGAACCTTCGAGGGGGACGGTGCCGTCACTGTCCCCGTGGATCACGAGGGTGGCGACGTCCACCTTCGGGAGGTCGGCGCGGAAGTCCGTGGTCCCGAAGGCCTCCATGCAGGCGAGCGCCGCACGTTTGTCGGCCTGCTTCGCCAGCGCGAGGGCGTCCTGGCGCTGCGCTTCGCTCACCTTCAGGACACCGTCCACGGAGAAGAACTGCGTGGTGAAGTCGTCGTAGAAGGCGTCCTCGTCGGCGGTGAGTGCGGCGGTCATCTCCGCCGCCTGCTCCGGGGGGAGGGGGCCGTCGGGGTTGTCGTCGCTCTTGGCCATGTAGGGCGGGACCGCAGCGGCGAACACCACGCTGCGCAGTCGCTCGTTGCCGTACTTGGTGAAGTAACGGGCCACTTCACCGCCGCCCATCGAGAAACCGACGACGGTGGCGTCGGTGACGTCGAGGGTCTCCAGCAGGGTGTGCAGGTCGTCGGTGAGGGTGTCGTAGTCGTAACCACTGCGGGGCTTGTCGCTGCGTCCGAAACCCCGCCGGTCGTAGGTGATCACGCGGTAACCGGCGGAGGCCAGCACCGGTACCTGCGCCGACCACGACTCACCGGACAGTGGCCAGCCGTGGATCAGGACCACAGCCCGCCCGGGACCACCGGTGTCGTCCACGTGCAGGTTGGTGTCCTTGAAGAGTCCGTGGTGCGCGGTCACCTCGGTCATGGGTCCTCCTCTGGCCATGGCGCCGGTCCGGCGGACCGACTCGTCTGGACCAACGACGTTAGGCCCGCGGGACGAGGTGCGCACCCCGACCCGACCGGGTGCAGCTCGCGGCCCGTCGTGCCGGTGTCCTCCGCCGATCTCGATCACCACCACCCCCCCCACCGTCGTGGTGGGTGTTCCTGCCTACCCTCCTGTGGTCTGACGAATGCGTTGTCCGGTGCATCGCCTGGAGGAGGTTGGGATGGCAGAACGCATCGCCGTGGTGACAGGTGGCGGAAC
>JBPBQU010000410.1:0-5484 GCA_050955085.1 Janthinobacterium lividum
GACGGGGGTTCCGGACGGTCCTCCGCTTTCTGCGTGATCCACCCGCGCTGGTCTCGACTACTTAGATCGCGAACTCGGCTGGGCGTTCGGAGTCTGGGGTGGGGGCTTGCATCACGGCGTCCGAGCTGCCGGGTCATGCTGAGCCACAGTGGTTGAGGTGCTGTCGCCGTCGTCGATCCACGGCATGACGCGGTGCCAGCCGGCATGCTCGAGAGCTTGATCGAGGTGCTTAGTAGTCATCGAGCCGTGCTGCCCGTCGTCAAGGTCGTCGAACCACAGCAGAAATCGGTGCACGCGGTACGCACCGTTCTGCTCGGGTGCCGGTTGCTCGTGACCCAGGTCAAGGCGCACGGTGCCGCGCTGCGCACCGGTGGCTGGATCGGTCAGCACCAGCCCGGCAAGGCTGAACGTCGCGCGCAGCCGCGGACCCTTGACCGGCGGGCCCGACCACTGCGGCGGGTTGTTGAGGTCGCGGGCACAGGCCGTAGCGCGGGTGATCGACGCGAGGTCGCTCTCGAGTTCTTCAAGTACGCGGGTGATCTTGCCTAGCTCGGTGATGTCGTCCTGCTCGGGGCGCGGCGGTTTGAGCGGCCAGCTGCGCGAGGGACGCTCATGCCACAGCCCCTCGCCCCGCTCGGCCGCTTCACTCGACTGCTCGAGGTGCCGCAATGCTTCAAGGGGATTCACCCGACCCTGCTCGTCGGTAGGCGTTGGGCCGGGCCCGGCGAGCACGAGCTCGCGGTGCGTGACGTTGTTCCGGCGCCTGACGGCCACTTCGATCGCGTTGACGGTCTCAAGGATCTTGGTGCGCAGGGTGTCGTCGGTCAGCCGCGCTTTCGCTTCGCGCTTTACGTGGTCGCGAAGCGACACCACCGGCGTCGTGCGGGTGGCGGATCCGGGTTGCAGGGGGTCGAGGGTTGCCCACAGCTGGGAGAGTGCGCGGTCGGTGCGTGCGGCGGCGACGTTGACTCGCCCGATCTCCGCCAGGAGCTCGAGTGAGGGGTAGTGGGCCATCGCGGTAGCTTGCCCCACCATCGACCCGCGGGGGCGGAGATTGGTGGCTCCTCGGATCTGAGTGTGGGTAGGTCGCCTTAACCCACCGGTTCAGCGCGGTCGTCTGCAACCGCCAGGCCCCCGTCGTATCGCCAAGGGGGGCTCGAACGCGCGCTCATCGCGGCGTGACCGTGACGTCAGGGGCTACGTCGCTCACCTTCAGCGAGACCCGGCCGCCGCCGATAGGGCTCGAAGGAAGGGAGGCGCCCATGCGCGTCGCAGGCAGTACCCCAGTCCCCTACGTCGATCCCAGCAGCAGGCCCACCAGGAGCATCAGTCCCACGCACATCGCGTCCGCAACGGACACGGTCAGCGCCCTGACCGACTCTGACAAGACCTTCATGCTCAACGCCTTCGGCGTCAACGTCAGCGTGGACCGTGACGGCTCGGTGCACAGCACCCCTACCAAGCCGATCAGCGAAGACGAGTCGATGGCCGGCATGCACGTCGCTCTGCAACTGGCCAGCGACCGCGCCTCGGGTCGGCTGCAGGGCGAAGTCACGACCTCCTACCTCACCGATCTGCTCGCCCGCACGAAGGACAGCGGCACTGACGCCTACCAGGCCGTACTCCGAAGCGGTATCGACTACCTCCTCAAGGGCAGTCCCGTGAAGCACATCGACACGGAGGCATGATCGGCCGTCGCATGCTCAAGGAACGGCCCGCACCCGAGTTGGGGTGCGGGCCGTTCCTTCTTCACGCGTACTCGCGTCGGTGATCATGGGGTGTTCGGATCCACGGGCGGGAAGCCGGGCCTGGCTTGATGGGCCGAACCACGCAGGACCGCTGCGGTCAGATGGCGGAAGCGTCCCTACGGACCCGTGATCGTGCGCTCATCGCGGGATGACCGCGAGGTCGTGATAGCTCGGGCGACTGGCGAGCTAGCTTGATCAGGTGAGCAAGCAGCGGGCCAAAGTGTGGCGTGGGGAGGACTACATCGGCCTGGTTGAAGACCCCTCGACTGCCCCGCAGCGCGGTAGCCGTGCTTGGTGGCGACGTGTCCTGCTCATCGTGGCTGTCGTTATCACCGCCACAGTCGTGAAGACACTGATGTCCTGAAACACCCCGACGGTGCCATGACCGCGCGTCTGGCTCAGACCGATACCCGCTTTAGGCCGATGAGGGATCTGAGGGAACGCTCGACGAGGGTGAGCCATCTCAGGGGTGATGTCACGACGCGAGGAAGGACAAGTCATGCACGCGAGGGCAGCACGTTCTCGAAGGGCCATTGCTGTGCTGAGCGTTCTACTAGTCCCCGCCGTGACGAGCTGCTCGGATCAAAGCCCGGCGCAGTCTGAGCCAGTGGCCTCGTCCGGGTGTTCCAAGGCGGTGGTCGGCCAGGTCAGTGCCCATGTCACGGCGCAGGCAAGCGATGGGTCGCCCGCACCAGCACTGATGGGGTGGCTGACCTACTCGGAAGGATCCCCTGATGGTGCAGCCGGTGGTCCGCTGACCGAGGTCACCTCGTGCGTCATCGCGGCCATGAGCCTGCTGCAAGGTGGCGGCGGGGACCTAGACAGGGGCTTCACTCTGAAATCTAGGATGGATCACCAGGGCATTGACGCTGCCGAGGGCCGGGGTCGGGTGCTGGTCACTGATCAGGCGGTTAACGCGGTGGACACTCAGGGTGGAGGGCAGTTCGCCAGCTTCCCCGGGTGGTACGTCAACTTCTCCCAGGCCGGGGTCGGCTCATACCGGTGGACGGCCCCGGCGCACTGGAACGGACCGGCTGGTACGCCCGTGACTGGGGTGGTCCAGGTTGACCTCAAGGTCAGCACGGACGCCTCGCCGAGCGAGGTGCCTGCGACGTCCTGACCTAGCTTTGCGACCACTCGCTCTTCGACAGATCCGGGCGGTCGACGACGTCCACGACAGCGGCATGACCGCGAGGTGATGAGGGCTGCAGTGCCTACCCGTGGCGACGGCCCAGGGTCCTGGTGAGCGACGCAGCCACGGTAGTGGCAGGCGTTGCGGCACCATCGCTGCGGTGAGCGTCGACTTCTTCGAGGACTTCCAGCTCGAGCACGTCCAGGTCGGGCCGGTGCGCCTACGAGTGCGCCACGGTGGCAGCGGACCGGTGGTGCTGCTGCTGCACGGGCATCCCCGCACCCACACCACCTGGTGGCAGGCCGCGCCCCTGCTCGCGCAGGACTTCACCGTCGTCTGTCCCGACCTGCGCGGCTACGGCGCCTCCAGCACCGAGCCCACCCGCCCCGACCACGCCCAGGCCTCGAAGCGGGCGATGGCCGGTGACGTGCTCGCCTTGATGCTTGCACTCGGCCACGAACACTTCGCGGTCGTCGGTCACGACCGTGGTGCCTACGTCGCCCCCGCCTGGCCATGGATCACCCCGACGCGGTCACCCACCTGACGATCCTGGACAGCGTCGCCATCGGCGACGCCCTGGCCCGTGCTGATGCCGGGTTCGCGCAGCTGTGGTGGCACTGGTTCTTCCTCGGCCAGACCGCCAAGCCGGCCGAACCGCTGATCAACGCCGACCCGGTGGCCTGGTACCGCCCCGACGCCGCGGCCATGGGGCAGCAGAACCACGACGACTTCCTCGCGGCCATCACCGACCCGGGGGTGGTGCACGCGATGTGTGAGGACTACCGCGCTGGCCTGGGAGTCGACCGTGCCGCTGACGACGCCGACCGCGCGGCCGGGCGACGGCTGCGGTGCCCTTTGCTGGTGCTTTGGGCCAGCGGTGACGACATGGGCACTTTGTACGGGGACCCGTTGCGGGTGTGGCAGCCCTGGACCGAGCCGGGGCCGGGGCGGTTGAGCGGGCACGTCATCGACTCCGGGCACCACCTGTCTGAGGACGCCCCTGAAGCCCTGGTTGCTGCACTGCGTAGCGCGCTGAGCGCGGGATGACCGTGAGGTTGTCAGCTCATGCGTGCCTACCGGGGCTCAACTGGCGGTCTCGTACTCACCGAGGATCGCTTCGAGGACGCGCCGAGCCTCCGCGGCTGCTTCAGCATCGTCGTCGAGGACTCCGACGTAGGTAGCCAGGGTCTTCCACAGAGTCCAGCCGCGCCCCCGAGCCCACGTACCTTCGTCGACGCCCATCCGGTCGCGGAAGACCACCCGAGCTGCGCTGCCCAGCAGCGTCCAAACCCCGGCAAGGTCGCAGGCGGGGTCACCGACCCCGCAGGTGCCGAAGTCGATGACCCCGCCCAGCCGACCCTCACGCAGCAGCAGGTTGCCGGCGGCGATGTCACCGTGGAACCAGACCGGCACGCGGTTCCACCGCGCGTCCAGCGCACTGGCCCACACGGCGCGGGCCAACTCGACGTCGATGCCCACGTCGGGGCGACCCTCGAGGGTCTGCAGCGCGTTCTGGGTTGTCGCGTCGTAGGTGCGCAGCGTGCCTCCGCGGAACCAGTTGTGCGTGCCGGGAGCTGGCCCGTCGGTGGGGTCGATCTGCTGCAAGGCGTCGAGGAAGTCAGCGAGGTCGAGGGCAAAGCTGACCGGGTCCACGGTGCCGTCAGCGGTGCGGGCGGCCGTCACCGGGTCCCCGGGCAGCCACCGGTACACCGACCAGACGAAGGGGTAGCCGCGGCCGGGTCGGCCTTGTGCCAGCGGGGCGGAGATGGGCACTGGGAGCTGTGCTGCGAGCTGGGGCAGCCAGCGGTGCTCCTTGTCCACCGCGAGGGCGTACTCGGCGGCGCTGGGCAGGCGCACCGACATGTCCGGGCCGAGGTGGAAGGTGAAGTTGTCCCAGCCGCCGTCGGCCACTGGGCGCACCGGCAGGTCGGCCCAGTGGGGGAACTGCTCGGCGATGAGCTGGTGGACCAGGTCGGTCTCGACGCTGAGACGGGCCGGTACTGGGCCAAGGTCGTGGGCGGTACTCATTCACGCGGCCCGGGGTCGGGTTCTGCGGTCGCGGTCTGGACTGCTTCGTCGTCGTGGATCATGGTGACCAGGCTGGCAGACGGGGCTGCTTTCCCTACCCGCATCCCGCGCTTCGCGACAAGTCCATGAAGCCGCCGGTTGCGCGCACCGCGGTATGTGCGTGACGTCGCGCACAGCGCGACATGGCCGCGCGGACGGCGCCCTGCGCAGTGAGCGTTGACACGTCCTTGGGAGCAATGGAGGTGGACACTGGTTGAGTGAGTGATCAGCGGCGCTACCGTCTCAGGCCGAACTCGGTGGGCCTCACTGCGACGCAACTGGTGCTGGTGGGTCTAGCCGTTGTTGTGGCCCTCGTGGGTCTCGTCATGGTTATCCAGGGGGCAGGGCTCGGCGCAGCGCTCATGGGGCTGGCAGGGGTGGCCATCAGTGCAGTCACGATCGTCGCTCTGAGCGGATCTCAGAAGAGCTGACGTGGTCAGCTACTTCGCGAGGTCCGTGACACGCCCGCGCGGACGGCGCCATGACCGGTAGGTCGCACACCCCAGGTAGGCCACCTGTCGTGCGCGACCTGTCCCG
>JBPBQU010000411.1:0-5417 GCA_050955085.1 Janthinobacterium lividum
ACCGGGACCGGGCCGGCGGACTGCCGACTCGCCCAGGTGGCGCTGACGAGGGTCGCCCCCGAGGGGAGCCTCGTCGTGAACTCCTCCCGGGGAGGCGGCGCCAAGGACACCTGGATCGTGCTCGGTGACCAGGAACGGGAGGCTTCGAGTGTGCGGTCTCTGCGGTGAGCTGAGGTTCGACGGGGAGAGCGCCGACGTCGCGGCGGTCGCCCGGATGACGACGTGCATGGTCAACCGGGGCCCGGACGGCGACGGTGTGTGGGCGCGCGGACCGATCGCCCTGGGACACCGGCGGTTGTCGATCATCGATCTCTCCGCCGCCGGGTCGCAGCCGATGGTGGACGCCGCCGAGGGTCTCACCGTCGCGTTCAACGGGTGCATCTACAACTACGAGCAGTTGCGGCGGGAACTCCAGGACGCCGGGCACCGGTTCTTCTCCACCTCCGACACCGAGGTCATCGGGAAGGCCTACGCCCAGTGGGGCACCGACTTCGTCAGCCATCTGCTGGGGATGTTCGCGATCGCCGTCGTCGAGCACGCCACCGGGCGGCTGATCCTGGCGCGCGACCGTCTCGGCATCAAACCCCTCTACCTCGACCATCGTCGTGACCGGTTGCGGTTCGCCTCCACCGTGCAGGCGTTGCTCGCGGGTGGCGGCACGGACACCAGTCTCGACCGCGACGCCCTCGCTCAGTACATGACGTTCCACTCCGTCGTCCCCGCACCGCGAACCATTCTCGCCGGGGTCCAGAAACTCCCCCCGGCCACCGTGCGGGTCGTCGAGCGCGACGGGCGGAGCAGGGACACCGTCTACTGGGTTCCCGAGTTCACCCGGTCCGCGGAGTTCGACGGCTGGACCTCCGGTGACTGGGAGGAGGCGCTGCTGGCGAAGCTGCGTACAGCCGTGCAACGCCGGATGGTCGCCGACGTGCCCGTGGGGGTGCTCCTCTCCGGGGGCCTGGACTCGAGCCTCGTGGTCGCGCTGCTGGCCGAGGCCGGTCAGAGCGATCTGGCCACGTTCAGCATCGGTTTCGACGCGGCGGGCGGGGAGTCCGGTGACGAGTTCGAGTACTCGACCCTCGTCGCCCGGCATTTCGGCACCGACCACCACCGCATCCCGATCGACTCGACCCGGTTGCTGCCCGGCATCGACGCGAGCGTGGACGCGATGAGTGAACCGATGGTGAGTCACGACTGCGTCGCGTTCCACCTGTTGTCCGAGGACGTCTCCCGGTCTGTGAAGGTGGTGCAGTCCGGTCAGGGTGCCGACGAGATCCTCGGTGGGTACGACTGGTACCCACCACTCGCGGGTGTCCCCCGCGCGGACGCCGCGCAGCGTTACGCCCAGGTGTTCTTCGACCGGCGCTGGAACGCGATGTCCTCGGTGCTGAACCCGGAATGGCTCGCCGACTCCGACGTGGCGTCGGAGTTCATCGCGGCCCAGTTCGCCCGCCCCGGTGCCGACACCGCGGTTGACGCCGCGTTGCGCAACGACACGATGGTCATGCTCGTCGACGACCCGGTGAAACGCGTGGACAACATGACGATGGCCTGGGGCCTGGAAGCGCGTGTCCCGTTCCTCGACCACGAGTTCGTCGAGTTCGCCGGCCGGATCCCGCCGGAGCTCAAACTGGCCGACGGTGGTAAGGGCGTCCTCAAACGTGCCGCCCGCGGGGTGGTGCCCGATGCCGTCATCGACCGTACCAAGGGGTACTTCCCGGTTCCGGCGATCCGGGAGCTCGAAGGGCCCTACCTCGAGCGGGTGCGCGACGCGCTCACCGATCCCGCAGCCAAGCGACGCGGGTTGTTCCGACCCGAGACCGTCGACCGGTTGCTGGCCGACCCCAACACCGAGCGCACCACGTTGGGTTCGAACGCCCTGTGGCAGCTGGCTCTGCTGGAGATGTGGCTGCAGAAGCACGACGTGGGCTGAGGGTGCGCCCCCCGGGTGCCTCGACCGGGGGACGCACCGAACACGTCGGCGGACGGTGTCGCGGCGACGTCGATCGCTGCACCGCAGGCGTACTCCGGACTACGCTGCGTTCTCAGTTCAGTGCAGGACGTCACCGATCTGCCTCAGGAGAACCGGCATCCGCACCCGTCCGTCACGGTGGCGGTGCCGAATCGAGGTGAACCGGGATTCTGCGGCAGCATGGGGCCATGAGCACGACCACGGCCAGCCCCCGGACCCAGGCCGCAACGGGTCTGCAGGTCGCCCTCGACCTCGCCGACTCCCTCGTCGGCGCCTGGGGGAGTTGGGGGCCCACGATGACCCCGGACGCGCGCCGGGTGGCTTTCGTGTCCGACCGTTCGGGTCTGCCGCAGCTGTGGATCCAGGACGTCGTCCTCGACGGACCCGCGCCGCAGGCCCGCCGTATCCACCTCTCCGACGATCCGGTGCTGAAGGTGTCCTGGGCCGCGGACAGTCGCTGGCTCGCGTGCGTCGTCGCCGCCGGTGGCGGGGTGCGCACCCAGGTGTGGGTCGTGCGCCCCGACGGCAGCGATGCCCGCCGCATCGCGGCGGACGTGCACGAACACGCCGAGCTGGGGCCCTGGACCCGCAGTGGGCACCGCATCGTGGTGACGTTCCCGGCCTCCGCCGGCCGCCCGGCCCGTTCCTTCCTCGGCGATCCGGCGACGGGACGCCTCGATCCACTGGCCGAGGGGGAGCTCATCCACGTCCTCGACGTCTCGCAGGAGGAACGGTTCCTCGTCCTCGTCGACGGTGAACGCGGTCAACAGTTCTGTGTCGTCGCGGACCGGTTGATCGACGAGCACCTGCCCCTGTTGCCGCACGGTGCGACGGGGTCCACCGACGTGGCACTGTTGCGGCCCGCCCCGGCCGGGGACACGGGTCCGGTCTACGTCTATCTGGCTTCCGATGTGGGCCTCCCGCGTCGCCAGCTCATCGGGGTTCCGTTCGGGCCCAACGGGTATCGCGGTGAGGCGCGCACGCTCGCGAGCCGGGACGACGCCGAGCTCGAATGCGTCGACGCGGACGACGCGGGTCGGCTGCTGCTGCTGGTGTGGAACGTCGCCGGGGCCAGCGAACTCGAACTCTTCGACACCACGACGCACGAGTCGACCCGGATCGACGGTCTGCCGGGACTGGTCGCCAGCAACCCCGTCCTCTCCCGCGACGGCCGCAGCGTCATCCTGGGCGTGGAGGGCCCGGAACGTCCCAAGGAGTTGTGGCACCTCGACACCACCACCCAGGTGTGGAGCCCCGTGACGCATGCCCCCGAACTACCCGCCGTCGCGCTCACCGTTCCGACGTTGCAGACGTGGGCAGGTCGCGACGGCCTCGTCCTCACCGGGTGGCTTTACCGCGCGGCGCGGGAGACACCGGGGCCCGCGATGTTGAGCCTGCACGGTGGCCCCGAGGCACAGGAGCGCCCGACGTTCAACCCTCAGGTCCAGGCGCTCGTCGCGGCCGGGATCACCGTGCTGGCGCCCAACGTGCGGGGTTCCTCGGGGTTCGGTCGGGAGTTCGTGCACGCCGACGACGTCGACCTGCGCTACGACGCGTTCGCCGACGTCCTGGCCAGTGCCGAGCACCTCGTCACGCGTGGGTGGGCCGACGCCGACCGGATCGCGGTCTCTGGCCGGTCCTACGGCGGGTACCTGACGTTGGCGTCCCTGGCCTTCTCGCCCGGGGTGTTCGCGGCGGGCGTGGACATCTGCGGGATGAGCGACTTCACCACGTTCTATCGCGACACCGAACCCTGGATCGGCGCCGCGGCCGTCTCCAAGTACGGCCACCCCGAACGCGACCGGGCCCTGCTGGAGGACATCTCACCGCTGCGTAAGGCGGACGCGATCGACGTGCCGCTCCTCGTGGTGCACGGGGAGCTGGACACCAACGTGCCCATCAACGAGGCCCGCCAGATCGTCGCCGCGATGACGGCGCTGGACGCTCACGTCGAGTACCTCGAACTCGCGGGGGAGGGTCACGACTACCGCCGTGCGGAGTCCCACCGGCTGCTCGCGACCCGTCTCGTCACCTTCCTCGCCGAACACCTGCGCGCCGCCACCTGAGGGCACCCGCGAGGGGTTCGCAGGTGCCGCCCTACGCTTCAGGGGTGCGCTGGCTCGTCGTGGACAACCACGACTCCTACACCCACAACCTCGTCCAGTTGCTGGCCGTGGTGACCGGGAGCGAGCCGGATGTGGTGTCCGACGCCGACGTGACCCCGGGGGAGCTCGACCTCACCCCCTACGCCGGGATCATCGTCTCACCCGGCCCCGGCCACCCCTCCCGGGCCCGCGACTTCGCGCGGGCCGCAGACGTGCTGGCGCGCAGCGAGGTCCCCGTCCTCGGGGTCTGCCTGGGGATGCAGGGCATCGCCCTGGCGGCCGGGGCGCTCGTGGACGCGGCACCGCGCCCTCGCCACGGTCACGTCGAGACGGTGCGGCACACGGGGGACGCGCTGTTCGCGGGAGTCCCCGAGTTCTTCCCGGCGACGAGATACCACTCCTTCCGGGTCGCCGAACCCCTGCCCCCGCAGCTGGAACCCATCGCCTGGGCCGCCGACGGGGTACTCATGGGGGTACGGCACCGCACCCGCCCGCAGGTGGGGGTGCAGTTTCACCCCGAGTCGATCGCGAGTGGTTACGGGCGGCGGGTCATCGAGAACTTCGTGGTCCAGTGCGGTGGCCGACGCGAGGACCGGGCGCCCGCGCGGGAACGGGTCCGGGGGGCCGGAGCGGCGCGGGTGCTGACGCGCGTGCTGGACGTCGCCGTGGACGCCGAGGCCGCGTTCAGCGCGCTCCACGCGACGTCGAGGTCCGCGTTCTGGTTCGACAGCACCTCCCGTGGCGCGGGATCGGGCCGTTTCTCCTTTCTCGGGGAGGGTTCCCGGGTCCTGCCCGACGGTGCGGGAGTCCTCGCGCGGCTCGAAGCGGAACTCAGGGTGCGCGACGTCGAGGGCAGTGCGGAGCTGCCCTTCGACTTCGCGGGCGGGGTCGTGGGCTGGGCGGGTTACGAACTGCGGGCCGAGTGCGGGTTCCCGACCGGCCGCGTCGACGACGCGCCGGTGGCGCGCTGGCTCGTCTGCGAGCGGTTCGTGGCGATCGATCATGACACCGGCAGGACATGGTTGGTGGCCCGCGTCGACGATGACGGTGAGCAGATGCGGGCCCGGGAGTGGTTGCGCCGCTGCGGGTCGGTCCTGATCGGCCTGACCCCGCCCGCCCCACCGCGACCCGTGGGCGCCGTGCGCCGCGTCGGCCTGCGACCCGGGTATCGCGCCGCGGTGGAAGCAGCCCAGCGGGCGCTGGCGGCGGGGGAGAGTTACGAGGTGTGCCTCACCACGGAGGTCCGGGTGGCGGCGGACGACGTCGGTGACGGGGAGCCCTTCGAGGTCTATCGCCGGTTGCGTCGCGCCAACCCCGCCCCCTACGGCGCCTACCTGCGC
>JBPBQU010000412.1:0-5299 GCA_050955085.1 Janthinobacterium lividum
GTGTGGTCCCGACGAGGAAATTGCTGCGCGGCAGACAGGTGCGCCCGAAACACGGGTTCCGTGGGTTCACTGCCCGTGGGAGCTTCCCCAACGTTGGATTCCCGGCTCAGCGCTTGTGCAGGGTGCTCGCGTCGTCGTCACGGGTGACACCCGCACGCCGCGGCATGAGCTGCTGCAGATGGCGATCGACGCGGGTCTGGACGCTCGATACCGGGTGACGTCCGCGACGAGCGTGCTCGTCTGCGACGACCCGTCCCTGATGACGCGGAAGCTGCGGGACGCGCGTGAGCTCGGGGTTCCGATCATCGACGAGGCGACCTTCGATGGTTTGCTGGCCGCGGTGGCTGCGGGTGTTCCCTGCGGTCCGCGGGCGCCGCTCGCCCGCTTGCTGCCGCGCGCCGTGGGCCCCTTCGCGGATCGCCGCGTGCTCGTTCTCGGGGGTCCGCATGGCGTCGCCGCACGCGTGCGGGGCGAGGTCATGGCCCGTGGCGGATCGGCGGCGGTGACCCTTTCGGCCGCTACGACCGACGTGGTGGCGCTCGTCGGCGCCGAGGGTGATCCGCGGTGGGAACGGGCGAGGGACCTGCCGCATCTCGACCCGTCGACGTGGAAGCGTTCCGGGGGGCAGCGGGTCATCGACCAGGCGCTCGTGCTGGCTCCCGGTAGCGGGATCGAACTCCCCGAGGGGCAGCGCCGGTGGTTGCTCGGCGTGCGTTGGGCGTCGAGCAATCATCCGGTCGGCGTCGTCGCCCTCAGTCTCGACGCCCACGAACGCCCGGCTCCCGACACCGGGGTGCGCCTGGAGGTCGAGACCCCGGGGGAGGCCGAGGTGGGGCTCGATGTGGGCCGGCTGCCGGTCGAGGTGGACGCGGTCGTGATCGCGGCCGAGCTGCCGGTGGGGGTGAGCTTTGGTGATGTCGGGGCGATCGAGCTGACCGTTCGCAGCCCGGATGGCTCCGTCTTCGTCCAATCGACCGTGGACGCGCCCGCCGAGGATCAGGCCCTCGTCCTGGGGGAGGTGTTTCGCCAGGCCGGGCGGTGGCGGGTGCGCGCGGGAGGTGAGGCGCACGACACCAGGCGTCGCGAACCCGGTCCGCAGCGGTAACGGTGGTGCTCCAGGTGCCAACGCCACCGGGGAGCCGCTTTCCACGCTGCTGTCGGCTGCCGACAGCATCACCTACCGGCGTCGGGCGGGATCGCCGTGGTGCTCAGGCCGTGAACCCGGGTCAGCCGATCTCTTCCGCGAACACCGTCATCGACTCCAGGACAGGCGCCCCGAACGTTGTCAACATGGCCACGTCCGCGGCGTCTCGACCGCGGCCGATGAGAACCCTTCCCTTGCGATGCACGTTGTTGCGGGGATCGAACGTCCACCACCGATCACCCAGCCACACCTCCATCCATGCCGCGAAGTCGGGCACGACGGGTGGGCCGTCCACGTCCATGTCGGGCAGATACCCGAACGCGTAACGAGCCGGGATGGACAACGCCCGGCAGAACGTGATCGCGAGGTGGGTGAAGTCGCGGCAGACGCCGTACCCGCTCGCGTTTACGTCCGCCGCGGTCGAGAGCGGGGTGCTGCTGCCGTACTCGAACTGCAGATGCTTGTGGACGTGGTCGCAGATCGCCTGCACGCGTGAGTAACCACGCGGCAGTTCGGAGAACAGGTCCCACGCCTCGGCGCCAAGGACATCGGGGACGACGTATCGGCTGGGGAGGGTGAACACGAGTACGTCGTCGGGGAGGTCCTCCGCGGGCACCTCCGGGGCGGACTCGTCGACCTCCTCCGTGGCGTCGGGCACCTCGGCGACCGCGTCATAACGGAAGACGGAGCGACCCTCGGGCAACGTCAGTCGCAGGCAGTCGTTGCCGTACTGGTCGGTGTAGGCGTTGCCCGGCCGTTCGGGGTCGAGGGACCACCGTTCGTCGGTCAACGGGATCGCCAGGTCGCGACGCGGCCGGACCTGCACCACCGTCGGCGTCGCCTGCCGTGCCTCGTGCACGAACTCGCACCCCACGTGAACCCGTCGTGTCGTCATCCCTGATCCTTCGGGCGCCCCCGGCGGGGAATTCCACCGGCAACTCGACACCGCGGCAACGCCGTGCGTCACCACGTCCCGCGTCGAGCCGTAGCGTGACCGTACTCGGCGGGGGACCTTTCGTGCGATGGTTGCCACGGACGCCCGTACACGAAGCCGCCATCCGGTGGCCGGGACGGCGCGCCGAGGGCGTGCGAGACGTGGCTCTTCTGCACCGGGTGCAGCACCGAGACGAGGAGCCCCCCTTGGCCGACTTCATGTTCTGCACGAATTGCCAGAGCGATGCGCTCATGCAGCTGCCCATGAGCGCTCCCGACGGCGGCGTCATCCACACGTGCCTCGACGACCACGGCGGCACCGGACCGTGGGTGTTCACCGTCTACCCCGCGGTCGAGCCGACCCGGACGATCCGGCGCTCGCCGGCCCGCGTCGAAGGCGGGGGAGTGACCGCGGACCTCATCGAACCGCTCACGGCGTGCTTCGAGGCCGGCGGCCCATGGCTCGAGTTCGGGGTCGTCGAGGCCCGCCTACGCGAACGCGCCCCCGAGGTCTTCGCCAAGCACGTGGCCGAAGCCGGGCACACCATGTTCGGTCCGACCTCCAACACCGCCTCCGGTCGCGTCGCCATGGCGCTGAGCACGATGCGCGCCCGCGGAGTCGTCGACGGGTTCATCGCCAAGAGCACCGGCAAGGCATGGCGCGGCAAGACGATCAGTCACTGGTGCCTGGACGGCAAGACCCCCCGGACCGAGGTACTGACGTGGGTGGACTACCGCGCTGAAGCCGGGATGAGTGACGACTGGTCCGAGGCGGACCGGGCAGGTCTGGTGCCGGCGGGAACCGTCGCCAGCGTCTGAGGTTCTGGCGGCGGCGTCTGAGGTTCAACGGTGACCGGGCTCACGTAGCCGGTCACCGTTCTCTGGTCACGCTGCGCTGGCCACGGCCGTTCCCAGCGGTCGCTGCCACGCCGACGCACCCGTCCGGCTCGGGACCCGATCGTCGAACCCCGCGCGTCGCGGAACGCCTGTGGCCCGTGGTGCAGTCGTTGCCACCGCGCTGGTGTAAACCGGTGGACTGCCTTCGGGCCACGAGAGGTTACGAATGCCGATCGAGCTGACGGGGTGGCGCCCAAGCGCCTTCGCCCTCGCCCTCGCCTATGAGTTCCTCGTAGAGGCCTTCGACGGCGAGGGCGGCCTCCTCGGCCAAAGCTGCGGAGCGGGCTCGGCTGCGTCCGCGCACGGTGAACTCCGCGAGGAACGCCTCGCGGAGCAGGCCGGGGTCGCGTTCGCGGTGCGCGGGGCGGGGGAGACCGGCGACGGGGAGCGTCGGCTGGGGGATACCCGTCCAGTAGGACGCCAGTTCGTCGTCCAGCGTCCGTTCGGGTGTGGGTGTGGGTGTGGGTTCGGGTGCTGGACTGGGTGCTGCCCCGGGTAGGTCGACCAGAAGGCCGCGGGCCTGCAGCCATGTCCACGGTGAGGCGTCGATGACGTCGGCGACGCGCATCGCGAGTGCGAGCACGTGTTTGCAGTACTCGTCGAAGTCGCGGCAGGAGCAATAGGCGTACGGCGGGTCGGCTGGCGGGCCCAGCGGCAACCCGCGTGCGGACAGCACCAGGTCGAGCGTGCCCAACAGTGAGGTGGAGGCACTGCTGGGGGGGATGGACCTGAGGAACGTCCCGATCAGCACCAACTCCTGCTCGTCGAACTCATCGACCTCGAACCCGCACTCGTACGACGACGAACTGGTCGCGACGACCCCGAGGATCTCACCGGCTCGCACCTCGACCTGGAGAACCGCACCGTCGGCGTGCAGGCGTTCCCCACGATGGATCCGGCCGGGGCCGGCCCAATCCGTCATGCTCTCGACAAGAGCATCACCCCAGGATCCGAGTTCCTCGGTGTCCGTCATCAGGGGACCTCCGTGTCGAGGGTCAGGAGTTCGCGCAGGGCATCCCCGCCGAGTTCCGTGACCCAATTCTCACCCGCCGAGACCGCGAGCTGAGCGAGTTCGGATTTACCCTGGATGAGCGCGTCGATCTTCTCCTCCACCGTGCCGATGGCCATCATCTTGTGGACGTTGACGACCCGTTGCTGACCGATGCGGTAGGCGCGGTCGGTTGCCTGGTTCTCGACCGATGGGTTCCACCAGCGGTCGATGTGCACGACCTGGCTGGCTGCGGTGAGGTTCAGGCCGGTTCCACCGGCCCGCAGCGACAGCATGAGCAGCGGCGTCTGCCCGGCCTGGAACCCCGCGACCATCTCGTCACGACGCCGGCGCGGGGTCTTACCCTGCAGAAAAGGCACTTCGAGACCGAAGCGACCTGCGAGGTGGGGCAACAGCATCTCCCCGAAGGCGGTGAACTGGGTGAACAGCAGCATCTGTTCGCCACCGTCGAGGGCCGCCGTGACGAGATCGTCGAGCACAGCGAGTTTTCCCGACCGATGTCCCCCGCGGCGGAGCAACGGCGAACCGTCCCCGAGGTAATGGGCCGGGTGGTTGCAGATCTGCTTCAGCTGGGTGAGCGTGGCGAGGACCATCGCACGTCGCTGCATCAAGGACAGCGTCGGCAACATCTCGAGGAGGTGGTTCACCCTCGCCCGGTACAGCGCCGCCTGCTCGCTCGTCAGGGTCACCGGGACGACCTGCTCGATCTTGTCCGGCAGGTCGTCGATGATCGACCGATCCGTCTTCTCGCGACGCAGGATGAAGGGCCGGGTCACGAGTTGCAACCGTGAGAGGGCGATCGGGTCACGATATTGCTCGATGGGGGTGCTGAACCGTTTCCGGAACGAATCCTCCGAACCCAGTACCCCCGGGTTCACCGCATCGAGGATCCCCCGCAGTTCCAGCAACCGGTTCTCCACCGGTGTGCCGGTGAGGGCCAGTCGCCGGTCGGCCGCGATCGTGCGGATCGCGCTCGCCTGACGTCCGGAGGAATTCTTGACGTAGTGTGCCTCGTCGAGCACGAGCCGATGCCAGTGGATCGCGCGCAGGTCCTCGATGTCGCGCAGGGCGATGCCGTACGAGGTGACGACGAGGTCGACCGCCGGCAGGTCCAGCAGCGCTTTGCGTTCGCGCCCGTGGTGGACGAGCACCCGCAGGCCCGGTGCGAATCGCTGCGCTTCCCGGGCCCAGTTCGTGAGCAACGACGTCGGCGCTACGAGCAGGGTCGGCCCCGCGACTGTTCCCTCCTCGCGTTCGTGCAACAGCAGGGCGAGAACCTGGATTGTCTTGCCCAGCCCCATGTCGTCAGCCAACAC
>JBPBQU010000413.1:0-5129 GCA_050955085.1 Janthinobacterium lividum
GCCGGATCACCGACGGGGCGGGAGTGACCCTCGTCCTCGACGCGACGGGTCGTCCGGTGGGGTGGGAGGGTTCGGGCCTCGAGCGCGGATCACCCGCGGCCACCGGTGGGAGTTTCACCGACGCCGACTCGCTGCGCCTCGTCATCGACCTCACGCTGAGCTCGCCCGTCGGGATCGCCGTCCAGGTCGACGGCGAGGGTCGCGCGACCGGGCTGGTCCACCAGCACGACCTCGTGGACCACCTCGCCGAACGCCGCTCCGCCGCCGCCCGGCGTCCGAGCGTGGCCCGGGGAGCCTGAGTGATCGACTACGTGCGTGACAACTCCGGCATCGTCCTCGACGCCCTGGGGCAACACGTTCTGCTCGCCGTGATCCCGTTGGTCATCGGCGTCGTGCTGGCGTTGCCCGTGGGTTACCTCGGGGTGCGCTACGGCCGGCTCTACCAGCCGCTGCTCAACGTCTCGGGCGTCGTCTACGCGATCCCGTCGCTGGCGATCTTCGTCACGCTGCCCTACGTGCTCGGGACGAGGATCCTCTCGCCCGTGAACATCGTGGTGGCGCTCGCGATCTACACCCTGGCGCTCATGTCGCGCACCGTCGCCGACGGTCTGCGCTCGGTGGACCCGGTGCTCACCGAGGCCGCGACGGCCATGGGGTACAGGCGGACCCGACGTCTCGTCGAGGTCGAACTCCCGCTCGCGCTGCCCGTGATCCTGGCCGGCGTACGGGTGGCCGCCGTGTCGAACATCTCGCTCGTCAGTGTCGGAGCCCTCATCGGGATCGGTGGGCTGGGAGCGTTGTTCACCCGTGGCTTCCAGCTCTTCTACACCGCGCCCATCCTGGTCGGGGTGATCCTCTCGGTGCTGCTGGCGGGGATCGCGGACCTGCTCATCGTGGGTCTGCAACGAGCGGCGACGCCGTGGTCGCGTGTCGCGCAACGGAGGGCCTGACGTGGACGACGACAAGGCATACCTCCTCGACGGCGCGCACTGGGCGTGGTCCACGAACGGCACCATCCCGCACCTGCTGCTCGCCCACCTCGGCTACACCGCGATCGCGCTGCTCATCGGGTTCGTCATCGCCTTCCCGATCGGCTTGCTCATCGGCCACACCGGCCGCGGTTCCTTCCTCGCCATCAACGCCGGCAACGCGGGTCGCTCGCTGCCCACGCTGGGGCTCATCAGTCTTCTCGTGGTGCTGATGGGGATCGGTTTCCTGCCCGTCCTCATCGCGCTGGTCGTGCTGGTGATCCCGCCGATCCTCACCTCCACCTACGCGGGTCTGCGGACGGTGGAGCCCAACGCGGTCGACGCCGCCCGCGGGATGGGGATGAGCGGGATGCAGGTCCTGTTCCGCGTCGAACTCCCGATGGCGCTGCCCGTCGTCTTCGGCGGCATCCGCGCCGCCGCGTTGCAGGTCGTGGCGACGGCGACCGTCGCGGCCTACGTCGGGCTCTCCGGGCTGGGTCGCCTCCTCATCGACGGCCTCGCCGTCAACGACTACGGGCGGGTGGTCGCGGGGGCCGTCGTGGTGGCCGCGCTGGCCATCGTCCTCGACCTGCTGCTCGGTCTGGTGCAGCGCTACGCCGTCTCTCCGGGGTTGTCGGGGCGTGGGTCGTCCCGCGGAGCGCGTCGCACCCCCGTGGCAGAGTCACCCCTCGAACCCGAACTCCTGTGACAACCTCAGGCGCAGAACCGACCGATCGAAAGGCACCACCCATGAACCGCAGGTCCCTCCTCGGACTCGCCCTCGCCGGCGGCGTCACCCTGACCGCCGCGGCGTGCGGTGGTGGCGACGACCCGTTGTCCACGACCACCTCATCCTCCAGCGGTAGCTCGGCCGCGACAAGCGTCGTGATCGTCGGTTCGGCGAACTTCCCCGAGAGCGAACTGATCGCCGAGATGTACTCCCAGGTCCTGGAGAAGGCCGGCGTCGAGGTGAAGCGCCAGTTCAACATCGGCGCCCGCGAGGTCTACCTCAAGGCCCTGGACGACGGGTCGATCGACCTGCTGCCCGAGTACAACGGTGCCCTGTTGTCCGCGCTGCTCGGGGGTGACGGTGCGCCGCAGGGTGTCAGCAGCCCGGAACAGGTCAACGCCGCGCTGCAGGACGTTCTCCCCAAGGGCACCGAGACGCTCGAGCAGTCGGCCGCGGAGGACAAGGACACCCTCAGCGTCACGTCGGCGACGCAGTCGAAGTACAACCTCACGTCGATCGCGGACCTCGGGCCCGTCGCGGGTGAACTCGTCTGCGGTGCGGGACCGGAGTTCCAGGAGCGTTACCAGGGCCTCGTCGGCCTCAAGGAGCTCTACGCCGTGGACTTCAAGGAATTCCGCCCGCTCGACGCCGGCGGCCCATTGACCGTGGGTGCGCTGGCCGACGGTTCGGTCCAGGTCGGCAACGTGTTCTCGACGGACTCCGCGATCGAGACGAACAAGTTCGTCGTGCTCGAGGACCCCAAGAACCTGTTCCTGGCGCAGAACATCCTGCCGCTCATCCGTACGTCCAAGAAGACGGACGCGATCGCGACGGCCCTCAACAACTTCTCCACCAAGCTCACCACGGAAAACCTGACGGAATACCTGGCCCAGGTGTCAGTCGACAAGAAATCGAGCGCCGAGGTCGCGAAGGCGTTCCTCACCGATCAGGGCCTGCTCTGACCTTCGTGGTCTGAATGATCGATCACCGCAGCGTCGCGGTGATCGACACTTCGGTGGTTCCCCGTCCCCGTCGGTTGCCGAGGTGGTCACTGCCCGCAACGCGGTGGCGTTGTCACAGGCGTTCGTCGACGAGGTCCGTTCACGCTGTCTCGCACCGTGAATCGCGCGACACTGCGCCGACGAGGACGTTCCGTGCCGTAGTGGTCGTCCAGTCCTGGGACGCCCTCAGGGGTGAGCTCCTCGGCGGGTGCGACGTCTCGACGGTCGTCCCGTGTGGGTTGTGGGCTCCCCGGAGGGTCGGTCCCGCAGACTGCCCGGGTTTCTGATCCTCGAGACGGGCCCTGCGCAATCGGCCGCGTCGAACATAGCAAACAGTCGCTGGACAGTGACGGGGAGACGGGGCATCCCGGGGCATCCCGGTCGCCGGGGCAACTGGATACGTGCTCACCCTCAGGGTCAGCCGGTGGATTGCGTGGGTTGTGTGACGAACGGCTGCTAGATTCCGCGACGACGCAGTCCGATTGAGCACGCAACGTTTGGGGAATCCATGTCGAACGCTGTCCGGCCCGGTGAAAATGGCGACGCGCACGACGTCTCGCCGCCTGCGTCCCGTTCGCAGCAACCACGGCACCGCATGGAGCGTCCGCACCGGCGCCCGGGTGCTCGTGTGGGGGTGGCAACCGGTGGGGTCGCGGTGACTCTCGTCGCTGCTGTCGGGGTCGTCGTCGTCAATGGTGTGCCGTCCACCTCACCTTCGCCCCGACTGATGGCGTTCACGACGACTGAGGTGCCGGTTTCAGCTCACACCACGCTGGCTGCGGTGAGCACGCCTGCCGGTACGCCGCCCCTGACCGGCGAACCAGGAGCCGGGCGCTGGTGGTGGAACGACGGTCACGACTTCTCGGGTCATCGACCCGGTACGGCACCGTCTGCGACCGGTGACACCACGGTCCCCGGGCCGTGGCGGTGGAACGATGACGACCCGGCCACAGACGAACCGATCAGCACACCCACGCTGCCCCCCGTCCCCGTCCCCGTCCCCGCGACCGCCGCGACCCCGGTGGGCACACCCGTCAGTACGCCCGCCCAGACCCCGACGGCAACGGCCACCAGCACGCCCACCCGGACCCCGACGGTGACAGCCACCAGCACGCCCACCCAGACGACAACGAGCACGCCCGTCCAGACCCCGGTGAATGCCTCATCGAGCACGCCCCCGAAGAACGTGTCCGCCACGGCTGGGCCGTTCTCAGCGGGACGGCCCTGGGTGAACCCCGACGGGCACGCCGCTCAGGCCCTTGCCACCACCGGCGATGCCGGCGAACGGGCAGCACTGCAGCGCCTGGCCGCGCAGGGTTCCGCGGAGTGGCTGGGGGACTGGACGACCGACGTGGCGAGAGCGGCCGGTGACGTCGTGCGCAAGGCTCGGGCCGCGCAGCAGACCCCGACGTTCGTGGCCTATGCCATCCCGCATCGCGATTGCGGTGCCTATTCCGCCGGAGGTGCCACCGACGCCGGCGCCTATCGCGACTGGATCGCGGATCTGGCCGAAGGGGTGCGCGGTGCGGACGCCGTCGTGATCCTGGAGCCCGACGCCCTGGCCGGGATGGACTGCCTGAACGAGGGGGACCAGCAGGAGCGCCTGCAACTCCTCAGAGACGCCGGAGTGGAACTGACGCAAGCCGGGGCAAGCGTCTACCTGGATGCGGGTGTCGCGGGTTGGATCGGAACCCAGGAGATGACGGCGCGCCTCAAGGCGGCCGGCGTGGAGAACCTGCGAGGTTTCGCGCTCAATGTGAGTAACTACGAGACGACCGCTACCAGTGAGTCCTACGGCGATGCTCTGGTGAACGCTCTGGGCGGCAAGGCGCACTACGTCATCGACACCTCTCGCAACGGAGCCGGACCGGCGCACGCCGAGGGAGAGGACGCGTGGTGCAACCCGCCCGGCCGGGCGATCGGGTCGACCTTCAGCACTGACACCGACAACGCGAACGTGGACGCGTTGTTGTGGGTGAAGGTCGTCGGTGATTCCGACGGAGAATGCAACGGCGGCCCGGCCGCAGGCACCTTCTGGACGGCGGGAGCAGTAGCGCTGGCCACGAATCCCACGACGCCGTCCGGGTCGTAAGCCACCGCCGGGTGATCCCTGAGGGACGGCAGGCTCCGCGGTGGTGGGGCCTGCCGGTCGGGCGCAACGGCACCGCGGTTCGGAGTGACGACCCCCCGCACCAGCACCCTGTCACCACCGCACTCGGTGCTCGTCGAGCGGAGGGGACGCATCCGGCCGTAGCGGGGTGGAAGGAGCTGCTGAGAGGTGGGGTCCAGCCGTGCACGGCAGGGGAGCCGGGATTGTTCACCTCATATCGGCTCCTCTCCGTTCCAGGGCCACGGCAGTTCCGCGTAGATCATGTGATCGCCACCTGTAGACCGTTCGGCGCTCAGCGTGTCCCCGGTGACGACAATGAC